>JBBTDR010000203.1:0-2067 GCA_038042665.1 Nitrospinota bacterium | reverse complement strand
GCGACCTTCTTCGCTTACTTCACCGCCATCGGGAACACAATCGCCATCCTCATCCAGACGTTCATCACCCCCCGCCACATCCGCCGCCTGGGGCTGGGGACCGCCAACCTCATCTACCCCCTCACCAGCCTCATCGGCCTCGGGGCCATGGCCATCTTCCCGGCCTTCCTCCCGGCCGTCTTCCTGCGCTTCAACAACCGCAACCTCCAGGAGTCCATCCGGAACATCATCAACGCCCTGCTCTACAACGCCGTCCCCACCCGCATCCGCGGGCGCCTCGGCGCCTTCGTCGCGGGCCAGGTGGTGGCCTTCGCCAGCATCCTGAGCGGAGTGTTTCTCCTGATCATCAACCCCGCGGGCTTCGCCCTCTTCCCGCTGAGCCTCCGCGCCGTGGCCCTTTTCTCCCTCGTGGTCGGGGCGGCCTACCTGGCCACGGGCTTCGTCCTGCGGCGCGAGTACGGCGCCGCCCTCCGCAAGATGCTCGAGGACCGCACCCTGGGCCTGTTCCGCTACGCCCAGGAGGGCTTCGGGACGATCGATGCGCAGAGCCTGGCCCTCCTCCACCGGAACCTGCGGGAAGGAGACGGCGAGGTATGCCTCTTCGCCGCCAGCATGCTCGCCGAGAGCGGCAAGCCCGAGGCCCTCGATGCCATCCTGGCCGAGATCCCCCGGCGGACGGGCGCCGTCCGCGCCCACCTCCTCCGGCTGCTCGGCGGCGCGCCCGGGGCGCGGGAGAGCGCCCAGGTCCGGGAGCTCATGGCGGCCGCCCTCCGCTCCGAGGACCCCGGGGAACGCCTGGCCGCCATGGACGGGATCGAGCGCCTGGGCTTCATCGAGGAGCACCTCGATCAGATCCAGGAGAACCTGCGCCATCCCTCCCCCGAGGTCCGGGTGCGGGCCGTCCGGCTCCTGGTCCGCTCGGACGACCTGTTCTACCTCGCCTCGGGGCTCCAGACCCTCCACGCCATGCTGGAGCGGGGCGGCGCGGCCGAGCAGGTCTCGGCCCTGAACTGCATCACCGAGCTGGGGAACCCGCGCTTCATCCGGCGCATCGTCCCCTACCTACAAAGCCCCCGCGCCGAGGTGCGCGAGGCGGCCGTGAACTCCATCGAGCGGCTCGTCCCCGCCGGGGGAGGCGACCCCGCTCAGCTCGAGGCGGTTCTGCAGATCACCCTGGCGGACCCCTCCCCCTCGGTCCGCCGCTGCGCCGTGCGCCTCATGGGGGCGCGGGGCAACCGGCTGGACTTCGAGCGCCTGCTCGCCTCGCTCGTGGACCCCGAATCCGGGGTGCGCCACGAGGCGATCACCTACCTCAAGGAGATGAAGCGCCGCCGGGCCATCTTCCTCGAGGGCGGCACCCTCATCGCCCTGGCGGGGCGGTGGCTGCGCCCCCAGGGGAACGGGCAGGGCCTCACCGCCGAGGAGCTGCTCCAGGGCCTGGGCGCGTTCTCCCTCGACCACCTGCGCGAGGTGTACGAGGTCGTCGCCCAGATCCACGCCATCGAGCGCGAGGCCGACCTCGACGACGTGTTCATGCTGCGCAAGGTGCTCTGGGACAAGGTGCACGAGCGCCAGCGCTTGCTGGTGGAGCTCCTGGGTGTGCTGGGTGATGAGAAGACGGTGGACACCGTCTCGACGTCCCTGGCCCGGGGGGAGGCCTCCTTCCGGGCCCTGGCCATCGAGACCCTCTCCACCGCCTCGGCCCAGGGCGCCGCGCGGCAGATCATCCTCCTGCTGGAGCCCCTGCTGACCCCCGGGAGCACCGCCGAGAAGCTGGCCGAGGGCCGCAAGTCCTGGACCCTGGGTCAGCCCTCCCTGAGCGCGGTGCTGCGCCTCTACATGAGCTCGAACGAGCCCTGGTTGCGGGCCGTGGCGGCCGACGCCGCGGGCCGCCACCTCTCCCGCCTCTGGGACGGCCTGGCCGCCCAGGAGAAGGAATCGTGGTTCGCCCTTTTCCGGAGGCTGGCCTATGATGAGAACCCCTACGTGCGCGCGGCGGCCTTATCCCTCATGGGCCGCCTAGCCGGGGGGCATGGGGATTTACGGGAACAGGCCAGCGCCGCCGCG
>JBBTDR010000202.1:5877-6518 GCA_038042665.1 Nitrospinota bacterium | reverse complement strand
GCCGGCCCCTGGATGAGGAAGAGCCGGGCGCCCTCCTCCCGGCGGAAGTCCCGCGCGATCCCGGCCAGGGCCTGGGAGGGGGCCCATTTCCCCCGGCTCCCGCTGCCGGGGTGGATGGCGAGGCGGGGACCCTCCGGGCCCACCTCCAGGCCCAGGGCGGCCATGAGCGCCCGGGCCTTTTCCCGGCTTTTCCCGGATGGGCTCAGGGGTTGCACGGGCTCCTCCTCGATCCCCAGCGGGGCCAGGGCGCGGACCATCCATTCGGCGGTGTGGATCTCCTCCTCCTCCGGAGGGAAGGGCGGGGCGGCGAAGTGGGTTCCCCGAAGCCCCGCCAGCCGGCGGGCGGCCCCCCCTTCGAGGTCACGGGTGAAGAAGACCGAGGCGTCCAGCCCCCGGAGAAGCCGGTCCAGCTCATCCCCGGCTGTGGGCGCTTGGTAGAGGAGGTGGAAGGGTGGGCTCCCGGCGTCCACGATCTCGTCCACCCGGCCGGCGTCGAGGAGGGGCGCCCCGTGGGCAGTCAGCCACGACACGGTGGCGTGGTTCCTCAACGTAGCCGCAGCGTGCAACGGCGTCCGTCCCCAGCGATCCGCTGCGTGGAGCGACGCGCCGTGCTCCCACATGGCAGGAAGCATGGCGGCCTG
>JBBTDR010000202.1:0-5867 GCA_038042665.1 Nitrospinota bacterium | reverse complement strand
GGGGGGCTCCCGGCGTCCACGATCTCGGCCCCCCGGCCGGCGTCGAGGAGGGGAGCCCCGTGGGCGGGCCGGGCGGCCAGGATGAGCCTCGACTCCGGGAAGCGGCGGCGCAGCGCGTCCAGGGCGGGGAGGGCGAGGAGGGTGTCCCCCAGGGCCCCGGATCGGTAGAGGAGGAGGCGCCCGCTCATTCGCCCGCCCACGCCCGGGCGATGCGGGCGAAGGCCTCGGCGCCGAGGGCCTCGGCGCGCAGGCCTCCGTCCACCCCGGCGCGGGCCAGGATCTCCCGCCAATCGGAGCTTTTCTCCGATGCTCCGGCCAGGCTCTTGAGGTTGTTCAGCAGGGTCTTCCGCCGATGGGCGAAGGCGGCCCGGATGAGGCGGAAGTAGGCTTCCTCGTCCGGCACCTCCACCCGGGGGCGGGGGAGGGCCCGCAGGCGGAGGAGGGCGGAGTCCACCTTGGGCGGGGGCCGGAAGGCGCCCGGCGGCACCCAGCGGCGGATCTCCACCCCGTAGCGGTGGTTCACCCAGAGGGTGAGGGAGCCGTAGTCCTTCCCGCCGGGGGGGGCGGCCAGGCGCTCGCCCACCTCGCGCTGGACCATGACCACCATGAGGGGAAAGCGCCCGGGCCACCCGCAGAGCAGGGTGAGGAGGCCCGTGGCGATGTTGTAGGGGAGGTTGGCGATGAGTTTCTGGGGATAGGGGAGGGCCTCGTAGTCGAGGCGCATGGCGTCGCCGGGGAGGATTTCGAGGCGGGGCTCCCGGGCGGCGAGCGCCTGGAGGCCGGGGAGGAGGCCGCGGTCGAGCTCGGCGGCGGTCACCTCCGCCCCCGCGGCCAGGAGGGCCCGGGTCAGGCTCCCGTCCCCGGCCCCGATCTCCAAGACCCGCTCGCCGGGGGCGAGCTCCCCGAGGGCCACGATCTGGGCCCGGATGGCCGCGTCGTGGAGGAAATGCTGGCCGAACCGCTTCTTGGGAGGGGTGGGGGGCATCCGGCGGACCCGTTCCAGGGGGGCGGTGGGCGCTACAGTGCCCCGCCCCGGGAGAAGGGTCAAGGCCCCGGGGCCGGGAACTTGCGGGAAAAGGGGCCGGAGCGGTTGGCACCCCCCCCAGGACGTGATAAGGATGGGGGGGTCTTTTTACCTCCCCCTTCGGCCCTCGCGGGGAACGGCGCCGGAGGCTTGCGCTTCGCGTGAACGGGTTCTCTCTCGTTAGCCAGCCATGCGCGGATAACACAGGGGGCGTTGGCGCCCTCTGTCTGGGTCGGTGGTACGCCCTCCTGGGGCACGAATCGTAAGGGGAGTCGCGGAATGGCCACGATGGTCAAGGGCAAGGCGAAGGTCAAGAAACTGCTCGAGCCGCCGAATGAAGGCACCCGCATCACCTTCAAGGGCAACAAGCTCCAGATGCCGGACGATCCGATCGTCTGCTACCTGCGCGGCGACGGCATCGGCACCGACATCTCCCCCGTCATGATCGATGTGGTGAACGCGGCGGTGCGCAAGGCCTACGGCGGCAAGCGGAAGATCGCTTGGTACCGCGTCTACGCGGGCGACGACGCCATCGAGGAGTACGGCGAGCTCATGCCCGAGGAGACCTACGACGCCATCCGGCACTACTTCTTCGCCATCAAGGGGCCCCTCACCACCCCGATCGGCGGCGGCTTCCGCAGCCTGAACGTGGCCTTCCGCCAGGTGCTGGACCTCTACGCCTGCGTGCGCCCGGTGCGCTGGTTCGAGGGGGTCCCCTCTCCCATGAAGCACCCCGATTGGATGGACATGTGCATCTTCCGGGAGAACACCGAGGACGTCTACGCGGGCATCGAGTGGGCGCTGAACACGAAGGAAGTCAAAAAAGTCATCAACTTCCTGAACAAGGAGATGGGGTGCAACATCCGCAAGGACAGCGGCATCGGGATCAAGCCCATCTCGGTGTTCTGCAGCCACCGGATCGTCAAGAAGGCGATCGAGTACGCCATCCAGCACAAGCGCAAGTACTTTTGCCTCGTCCACAAGGGGAACATCCAGAAGTACACCGAGGGCGCCTTCAAGGACTGGGGCTACGAGTTCCTCAAGAAGAACTACCGCAAGTACATCGTCACCGAGGATGAGCTCTGGACGAGCAAGTACAACGGCCAGCTCCCCGAGGGGAAGATCCTCGTCAACGACCGCATCGCCGACAACATCTTCCAGCAGGTGCTCACCCGCCAGCGGGAGTACCATGTCCTCGCCTGCACCAACCTCAACGGCGACTACCTCTCCGACGCCCTCGCGGGCCAGATCGGGGGGCTCGGCATCGCCCCCGGCGCCAACATCGGCGACAAGATCCACTTCTTCGAGCCCACCCACGGCTCGGCGCCCAAGTACGCCGGCAAGGACATGGTGAACCCGAGCAGCCTCATCCTCTCGGCGGGGATGATGCTCCGCTACATGGGCTGGGACGAGGCCGCCAACCTGATCGTCAAGGGCCTGGAAGAGACCTTCCGCCAGAAGACCGTCACCTACGACTTCGAGCGCCAGATGGAAGGAGCCAAGAAGGTCTCCTGCTCGGAGTTCGGGCGGGCCATCGTCCGCAACATGTAAGCCGGGGAGGCATGATCATGAGCCGACCGAAGATCACCATCGTGGGCGCCGGCAACGTGGGCGCCACGGTCGCGCACTGGGCGGCCGCCAAGGAGCT
This sequence comes from Nitrospinota bacterium, assembly GCA_038042665.1. Taxonomy (GTDB): domain Bacteria; phylum UBA8248; class UBA8248; order UBA8248; family UBA8248; genus 2-12-FULL-69-37. The sequence goes on along the minus strand of JBBTDR010000202.1, from coordinate 3,195 downwards.
GGGGGACATCATCCTCATCGACATCATCGAGGGCGTGCCCCAGGGCAAGGCGCTCGACCTCTACGAGAGCGCCCCGGTCGAGGGCTTCGACTGCCGGGTCACCGGCACGAACGACTACAAGGACACCGCGAAATCCGACATCGTGGTGATCACCGCGGGCATCGCCCGCAAGCCGGGCATGAGCCGGGACGACCTCATCGCCACCAACGCCAAGATCGTGGGCGGGGTGACCGACGAGGTCATGAAGCACTCGCCCGGCTGCATCCTCCTTGTCGTCTCCAACCCCCTCGACGTCATGGTCACCATGGCCCACCGCCGGAGCAAGCTCCCCCGCAACCGCATCATGGGGATGGCGGGCGTGCTGGACAGCGCCCGTTTCCGCACCTTCATCTCGATGGAGCTGGGGGTCTCGGTCGAGGACGTCCAGGCCTGCGTGCTGGGCGGCCACGGCGACACCATGGTGCCGCTCCCGCGCTACTGCACGGTGGCGGGCATCCCGATCACGGCCCTCATGAAGCCCGACCGCATCGCCGCCCTCGTCCAGCGCACCCGCGACGGCGGCGCCGAGATCGTGAACTTCCTCAAGACGGGCAGCGCCTACTACGCGCCGGGCGCCGCGGTCGCCCAGATGATCGAGGCGATCGTGAGGGACAAGAAGCGGATCCTCCCCTGCGCCGCCCTGCTGGAGGGGGAGTACGGCGAGCGGGATGTCTTCATGGGGGTGCCCGTCAAGCTGGGCGCCGGCGGCGTCGAGCAGGTCATCGAGCTCGACCTGAGCCCCGAGGAGAAGGCCGAGTTCAAGAAGTCGGCCGGTCACGTCCGCAGCCTGGTCAAAGTTCTTCCGCAGTAGCGCGGGAGAGAATCCGGTCGCCATCTGACCCCCGCCTTCGCCCCCGGCAGCCGGGAGGCGAAGGCGGGGGAGCGGTTTCTTCGCCGAGAGACGCTGGGCGGGACCCCCGCCGCCTCTCCCCGGGAGGGGATGGAAGCGGCCCGGGCGGCGGGGCGCACCTGAGCCGATCGGAGAATCGGGATGAACATCCACGAGTACCAGGGCAAGGAGCTGTTCCTGAAGTACGGGGTGGCCGTCCCCCGCGGCAGGGTGGCCTCCACCCCCGCGGAGGCCGAGGCCATCGCCCGCGAGCTGGGCGGCGCGGTCGTGGTGAAGGCCCAGATCCACGCCGGCGGCCGGGGCAAGGGGGGCGGCGTGAAGCTCGCCAAGACGCCCGCCGATGCGCGTGAGGCGGCCTCGAAGATCATCGGCATGACCCTCGTCACCCACCAGACGGGCCCCCAGGGGCGCCTCGTCAGGAAGGTGTGGGTCGAGGAGGCGAGCCCGATCGAGCGCGAGCTCTACCTGGGCATCGTGCTCGACCGCGCCGCCGGGCGCCCCACCATCATGGCCAGCACCGCGGGCGGCATGGACATCGAGGAGGTGGCCGCCAAGACCCCCGAGAAGCTCTTCAAGGTGGCGGTCGATCCCGCCCTCGGCGTCTGGCCCTCCACCGCCCGCCGGGTGGCCTTCGGGCTGGGCCTCACGGGCGAGCTCGCCAGCGAGGGGGTGAAATTCGTCACCAACCTCTACCGCTTCTACCACGAGATGGACTGCTCCCTCGTCGAGATCAACCCCATGGTCCAGACCCGGGACGGCCGCGTCCTCGCCCTGGACGCCAAGGTGAACTTCGACGACAACGCGCTCTTCCGCCACCCGGACGCCGCGGCCCTGCGCGACCTGGACGAGGAGGACCCCCTCGAGGTCGAGGCCTCCAAGCACCACCTCAACTACATCAAGCTCGACGGCGCGGTGGGCTGCATGGTGAACGGCGCGGGCCTCGCCATGGCGACCATGGACATCATCAAGCTCGCCGGCTCCGCCCCGGCCAATTTCCTGGACGTGGGCGGCGGCGCGAGCCGCGAGATGGTGGAGAACGCCTTCCGCATCCTGATGAGCGACAAGAGCGTCCGCGCCGTCTTGATCAACATCTTCGGCGGCATCCTCCGCTGCGACGTGCTCGCCCAGGGCGTGGTGGACGCCGTGAAGAGCGTCCGCGTGAACGTGCCTATCGTCATCCGCATGGAGGGCACGAACGTGGAGAAGGGGAGGGAGATCCTCCAGACCTCCGGCCTCGACTTCACCGTGGCCGGCGGCATGGCCGACGCCGCGGAAAAGGTCGTCGCGTCCCTGGGCCGCCAGGGAGGGGCCAGGCCGTGAGCATCCTCATCGGCAAAAGCACGCGGGTCCTCGTCCAGGGCATCACCGGGCGCGAGGGCGGCTACCACGCCCAGCAGTGCATGCGCTACAGCCAGGAGTTCGCCGGGGGCGGCGGGGCCGTCGTCGCGGGGGTGACGCCCGGCAAGGGCGGCACGAAGCTGGAGGGCCACCTGGAGAAGGTGCCCGTCTTCAACACCGTGGCCCAGGCCGTGGCCGAGACGGGGGCGGACGCCTCCCTGATCTTCGTCCCTCCGGCGTTCGCGGCGGACGCCATCCTCGAGGCCGCCGACGCGGGCGTGCCCCTCGCCGTGTGTATCACCGAGGGCATCCCGGTGCGCGACATGGTGTCCGTGAAGCGCCACCTGGAGGGCGCCCCCACCGTTCTCATCGGCCCCAACTGCCCCGGCGTCATCACCCCCGGCGGCTGCAAGATGGGCATCATGCCCGGCCACATCCACAAGCCGGGCACCATCGGGGTCATCTCCAAGAGCGGCACCCTCACCTACGAGGTGGTGGCCCAGCTCACCGCCCAGGGCCTGGGGCAGACGAGCTGCGTGGGCATCGGCGGCGACCCCATCATCGGGACGATGTACGTCGACCTGCTGCGGCGCTTCCAGGCGGACCCCCAGACCGAGGCCATCATCATGATCGGCGAGATCGGGGGCACCGCCGAGCAGGACGCCGCCCGCTGGGCCCAGAAGAACGTGACCAAGCCCCTGGTGGGCTTCATCGCGGGCCAGACCGCCCCCAAGGGCCGCCGCATGGGCCACGCCGGGGCCATCATCTCGGGAGGCGAGGGCACCGCCGCCGAGAAGATGCGCGTCATGGCCGAGTGCGGCATCCGCGTCACCCAGAGCCCGGCCGAGATGGGCCTCACCATGGCGCGCGCCCTGGGCCGCGCCTGAGCCCCGCCGGGTATTTATCCGCGACCAAGGAGAAACGGCCGCATGGAACGGACGTTCGCGATGATCAAGCCCGACGCCGTC
>JBBTDR010000201.1:0-6083 GCA_038042665.1 Nitrospinota bacterium | reverse complement strand
AGACGGCCGCGGGCTCACAGCCCTGCAGTGTGAATTCCGGGCCCGATGATTTCCCCTCCCGATCGGTATAGCGCCCCAGCACGCCTCCGGGGGTCCGCTCCGCCCGTACGCCCCCGTCGGGGTTGCACAGCCGGAGGCGGGAGAGCCCCTCGGCGGCCGCCCCCGTCAGGGCCGCGATCGAGAGGGCCGCCCCCAGGAGGGCGCCCAGACGAGCCACGCTCCCCGTCCGCATGGCTAGACCACCACCTCCTCCCGGTACAGGCCGAAGACCCCGCGCAGGGCGTCGGAGACCTCGCCGACGGTGGCGCGGGCCTTGACGGCCCCCAGGATGAAGGGGAGGAGGTTCTCCCCGCCCCCCGCGGCGCGCCCGAGGGCCTCGAGCCGGGCGGAGACCGCCGAGGCGTCCCGGCCCTGGCGGAGGCGGGCCAGCCGCTCGTGCTGCTCGGCCTCGATCTCGGGCCGCAGGCGGAGGGTGGGGATCGGGGCCCCCTCCCCCGAGGCGTAGCGGTTCACCCCGACGACCGTGAGCTCCCCCCGGTCCACCGCGCGCTGGGCGGCGTAGGCGCTCTCCTGGATCTGGCGCTGGACCCAGCCGGTCGAGATGGCCCGGAGCATGCCCCCCATTTGGCCGATCTGGCCGATGATCTCCTCGGCCCGGCGCTCGATCTCGTCCGTCAGCGCCTCGATGGCGTAGGCGCCGCCGCAGGGGTCCACCGTCGAGGTGACGCCCGTCTCCTCGGCGAGGATCTGCTGGGTGCGGAGCGCGATCCGGGCCGCCTCCTCGGTGGGGAGGGCGAGGGCCTCGTCCATCGAGTTCGTGTGGAGGGACTGCGCCCCGCCCAGCACGGCGGCGAGGGCCTGGAGGGCCACCCGCACCACGTTGTTCCAGGGCTGCTGGGCGGTGAGGGCGCTGCCCGCCGTCTGGGCGTGGAAGCGGAGCTTGCAGGCCTCGTCCGTGCGGGCCCCGAAGCGCTCCCGCATGAGCCGGGCCCAGAGGCGCCGGGCGGCCCGGAACTTGGCCACCTCCTCGAGGAAGTGGTTGTGGACGTTGAAGAAGAAGGAGAGCTGGCGCCCGATTCCGTCGGCCTCCATGCCCGCCTCCTGGCAGGCCTCGACGTAGGCGATGGCGTCGGCCAGGGTGAAGGCCACCTCCTGGACGGCCGTGGCCCCCGCCTCGCGGATGTGGTAGCCGCTGATGGAGATGGCGTTCCACTTGGGCGCCCGCTCCCGGCAGAAGGCGATGGTGTCGGTGATGAGCCGGAGGCTGGGCCCGGGCGGGTAGATGTAGGTCCCGCGCGCGACGTACTCCTTGAGGATGTCGTTCTGGACGGTCCCGCGGAGCGCCCCGGCGGGAATGCCCCGCCCCTCGGCCACGGCGATGTAGAGGCAGAGGAGGACGGCCGCCGTGGCATTGATGGTCATCGAGGTCGAGATGCGGTCGAGGGGGATGCCCTCGAGGAGCACCTCCATGTCCTCGACGGAGCAGATGGAGACGCCCACCCTCCCCACCTCGCCCTGGGCCAGGGGGTGGCCGGGGTCGTAGCCGATCTGGGTGGGGAGGTCGAAGGCGACCGAGATGCCCATCTGGCCCTGTGCCAGGAGGTAGCGGTAGCGCGCGTTGCTCTCCCGCGCCGTCCCGAAGCCGGCGTACTGGCGCATGGTCCAGGTCCGGCGCCGGTACATCTCGGGGTGGATGCCCCGGAGGAAGGGATACTGGCCGGGCTCGCCGGGATCCGGCCCCGGGCCGCCGCCGCGCAGGTCCCCGGGGCCGAAGCAGGCCTTCAGGGGGATGCCGGAGAGGGTCTCGAAGCCCTCCGGGCCGGAGGGGCGGCGCGACCGGCCGGCCTGGGGCGGAGCGCTGCGCATGGCGGGTTCCCTCGAGAGGCGCGGAGGGCCCGGCGGGGACCGCCTTGGGCCTTGAAATTCCGCAAGATAGCACAGCCCCCGCTCCCCCGCCAGGGGAGCGGGAGGGGCCCGCCGGGGCGGGGCTCCCCAAGCCCCGCCGTCCGGGTTAGACTCCGCGGATGATGGACGCGCGCATGCCCCTCTTCCCGCTCCAGGTCGTCCTCCTCCCCGGTGAGATCCTGCCCCTCCACATCTTCGAGGAGCGCTACAAGCTCATGATCGGGGAGTGCCTGGAGGGGGATCGCCCCTTCGGGGTGGTGCTGGTGGAGGCCGGCGGCATCCGGAAGACCGGCTGCACGGCCCGCATCACCCGCCTGGTGGAGAAGTTCCCCGACGGGCGGATGAACATCCTGACCCTGGGGGAGGAGCGCTTCGAGATTCTCCGCCTCTTCGAGAACCGCCCCTACCTCACCGGGGAGACCCAGCCGGTGGAGGACCGCGCCGCCGGGCCCCCTCCCCCCGAGCTCGCCCGGCGGGTGTGGGAGGGGCTGGAGCCCAAGGAGCGGGAGGCCCTCCCCCCCGAGGCGGAGAGCCTGACCGACCCCGCCCGCCTCTCCTTCCTCGCCGCGATCATCCTCCGCCCCCCCCTTCCCCTGAAACAGGCCCTGATCGAGAGCCTCTCCCCGCAAGAGCGGCTGGAGATGCTCGCCGGCTACCTGGGCCGGCGAGAGGAGAAGGAGCGGATCAGCGCCCAGCGGCGCCGCGACGCCGGGCGGAACGGAAAACCCTCCTAACCCTCCCGGATGAGCACCCGCTCGATGGCGGCCGCCCGGCCCGTGGAGGGCTCCACGTCGATGAGGACGCCGTTCAGCTGGCCCGGCCCGTCGGCGGCCTCGAGCCGGACGGGCACCCCGGTCAGGAACTTCCCCAGCGCGATCGAGGTCTTGATCCCGATCACCGAGTCGGCGGGCCCCGTCATCCCAACGTCGGAGAGGTAGGCCGTCCCCTTCGGGAGGATTCGCTCGTCCGCCGTCTGGACGTGGGTGTGGGTGCCGATCACCGCGCTCACCCGCCCGTCGAGGTGCCAGCCCAGGGCCACCTTCTCGCTCGTGGCTTCGGCGTGGAAATCCACCACGATCATCCCCACCTCGCGGGGGAGATCGGCGATGCGCCGGTCCGCCTCGCGGAAGGGGCACTCCACGGGGGGCATGAACACCCGGCCCATGAGGTTGATGACGGCGCCGGGCCCCGCCGGGCTGGAGGCCACGAAGACCCCCTTGCCCGGGACGCCCGGGGGGTAGTTCGAGGGGCGCAGGAGCCGGGGCTCGCGCAGCAGGAGCTCCCCGGTCTCCTTGCGGTTCCAGATGTGGTTGCCCGAGGTGATGACGTCGGCGCCGGCCCGGAAGATCTCCTCGGCCATCTCGGCCGTGATGCCGAAGCCCCCCGCGGCGTTCTCCCCGTTCACGACGCAGAAGCCCACCCCCCGCTCCCGCCGGAGCGGAGGGAGGTGGGCCGCCGCCATGCGGCGGCCCACCTTGCCGTTCACGTCACCGACGAAGAGGATGCGCAACGCCCGCTCAGCGCGCCGTGGCCGTGTGGCGCGTCTCGCGGATGACGGTCACGAGGATCTCGCCCGGGTAGGTCCGCTCGCTCTCGATGCGCTTGGCGATGTCGCGCGCCAGGAAGGAGGCCTGGGAGTCGGAGATCTGGTCGGGCATCACGGCCACGCGGATCTCGCGCCCCGCCTGGATGGCGTAGCACTTCTCGACCCCCTTGAAGGACTCGGCGATCTTCTCCAGGGCCTCGAGGCGCTTGATGTAGCTCTGCACCATCTCGCGGCGGGCGCCCGGGCGCGCGGCGGAGAGGGTGTCCGCCGCCTTCACGAGGAGGCTCTCGACGCAGTTGGGCTCCTCGTCCTCGTGGTGGGACACGATGGCGTTCAGCACCTGGGGAGGCTCGTTGTAGCGCTTGGCGATGTCGTAGCCGAGCTGGACGTGCGAGCCCTCCTGCTCGTGGGTGACCGTCTTGCCGATGTCGTGGAAGAGCCCCGCCCGCTTGGCCATGGCGGGGTCGATGCGGAGCTCGGAGGCGAGCATCCCCGAGAGGTGGGCCACCTCCTTCGAGTGCATGAGGGCGTTCTGGCTGTAGCTGGTGCGGTAGCGGAGCCGGCCGAGCAGCTTCACGAGCTCGGGGTGGACCCCCTGGATGCCGAGCTCGAGGAGCGCCTCCTCCCCCGCCTCCTGGATGCGGCGGTCGATCTCCCGCTTGGTCTTGTTGACCACGTCCTCGATGCGGCCGGGGTGGATGCGCCCGTCCTGCACCAGTGCCTCGAGGGCCAGCCGGGCCGTCTCGCGGCGCACCTTGTCGAAGCCCGAAACCACCACGGCCTCGGGCGTGTCGTCGATGATGATGTCCACCCCGGTGGCCATCTCGAGGGCGCGGATGTTGCGCCCCTCGCGGCCGATGATGCGGCCCTTCATCTCGTCCGAGGGCAGGTCCACCACGCTCACGGTGGACTCGGCCACGTGGTCCCCCGAGTAGCGCTCCACCGCGAGGGCGAGGGCCTTCTTGGCCTCCCCCTCGACCTTCTCCTTGGCCTCGCGCTCCATGCGCAGGACCTCGGCGCCGATGTCCTGCCGGGCCTCCTCGAAGAAGCGGTCCATCAGCTCCTTCTTGGCCGCCTCGGCGGTGAGGCCCGCGATCTCCTCGAGCTTGCGCAGGTGCTGCTGCTCGATGGCCTTGACCCGCTCCTCCTCCCGGCGCAGGGCCTCATCGCGGTCGCTCAGCTGCCGCTCCCGCCGCTCGATGCCCCCCTCCTTGGCGTCGAGGGTCTCGCGCCGCTTGTCCAGGGCCTCCTCGCGCTGGAGGACGCGCCGCTCCAACTTCTGGGCCTCTTCCAGGCGGCCCTTGAGGTCGCGGTCGAGGCCCTCCCGCAGGCGGATCATCTCCGCCCGGTGGGTCACCTCGGCCTCCTTCACGCGCCGGGCCACCTCCTTCTCGGACACGGCCTCCAGTCCCCGGACGCGCGTCTCGAACTCCTCGCGCTCCCGGGCCAGCGCCTCGCCGGCCCGCTTCCGCAGAACGGTCATCACAACGAGCGCCCCCACCCCGGCCCCGACGGCCGCGGCGAGGATCTCAAGCCATAGCGTCATGTTCATCTCCGCCTCCTGGGGCGTATGTACACGGGAGGCAGCGCAACGCCTCCCGATCGGTCACGATCCAATCCATCCGGCGGTCCCCCGGACCCAGGGGCAGCCGCTCCTCCCACGCGAGCTGAAACGTGAAGCCCACACCAACCCGCAGCGGCCCCTCCTCCCCCGCGGGGAACGAGGCCGCCCAGCGGTCGTAGTAGCCCCGCCCCGAGCCGATGCGGCCGCCCGAAGGGTCGAAGGCCAAGCCGGGCGCCAGGACGGCCTCCAAGGCGCCCGGAGGGGCCTCGGGGCCGGGTTCGGGGATGCCGAACGCCCCGGGGCGGAGGTCCCGCCCGGGGCGCTCCACTTCGCGGAAGACGAGGCCCTCCCCCTCCACGCGGGGGAAGAAATAGCGCCTCCCCCCATCCGCCGCCCAGAGGGCCGAGAGGTCCGCCTCGCCCCGGACGGGGGCGTAAAGCGCCACCCGCCGCAGGCCGAGGAGCGAGAGCAGCGCCTCCAGCCTGAGGCACAGCAGGCGGCTGAGGGCGGCATGGCGCTCGCGGGGGAGGGCCGCCCGGAGCTGCCGCATCCGGCCGCGCCACTCCCCTTTCGCGCGAGGTCCAGCCAAACCTCCGCCTCCACGCCATCCGCCTGGGAGCGGACGATGTTCAAAAGGCCCCGCAGATGCCGTGTGAGGGAGGCTTTGAACCCAGCTTTCGCCAGGTGGGCGCCCAAGAGTTTGCGGCTTCAGGCCGTTATCTCAAAGAGATAGGCTCACCACCGCAGGGAAGGGCCCCCGAGGTATCGTTACTGGGTCAAACAGCCGTCCTTCATCTCGCGCACCGCAGGGCCATACCAAAGGCCCAAGGGGCATTATGGCACCAAACGGGAGGGATGGGTACCGCGAAAGGGGGCCTTGCCGGGGGGCTAGCTCTGAAGTCTCACCAGGTTGTTCACTGGCCAATCGCGCGCAATCGGGGCTCCCCTCCGGGCCTCGGCTCCCCCTCCACCTCGACTGAGCCCTCGGCCTGAGCTCGGGCCGAAGGCTCGTCGCAGGCCGCCGGGAGGGGGGTGGCGGACTTCGGCGAGCTCGGTCGAGCCGTGCCC
>JBBTDR010000200.1:0-4365 GCA_038042665.1 Nitrospinota bacterium | reverse complement strand
GATCCGGATTTCGGTGAAATTGGCGGACTGTCGGGCCACGACGAGGTTCCTGCGGATGAGCTCGAGCAGGGCGAGGAAGGTGACCACCACGGCCAGCACCCGCGCCGCGCCCTCGAACAGATGCTGGAAGACGACGCCCTCCGGCCCGGCCTTGCCGAGGATCTCGAGGAGGTAGCTCTGGCGGTCGGCCAGCTCCAGCTCGTCGATCTCGACGAGGTGGACGCCCGCCTCCCCGATGGACTCGATGAGGTGCTGGATGGCGCTGATGAGGTCGAACATGGTGACCTGGAGGCGCGGGGGCTCGGCGTCGGCGGGGTCGAGCACGATGCCGTCCCCGTTCCCGCCCCGCACGTAGACCCAGGACTGCTCCTCCTCGGCCTGGCGGAAGGTCTGGCTCAGGCGCTTGAAGCGCTGGTACTCGAGGAGCTGGCGCTGGAGCTCCTGGCGCAGGACCTCGGGGTCCTCCTCCTCCGCCTCGCCCTCGGGCTGGGGCAGGAGGGTGCGGCTCTTGATGTAGATGAGCCAGGAGGCCATCACCAGGTAGTCCGAGGCGAGGTTGATGTTCAGCCGGCGCATCATCTCGATGTACTTGAGGTACTGCTCGGTGACGAAGGCGATGGGGATGTCGTGGATATCGAGCGTGTGCTCGCGCACGAGATAGAGCAGGAGCTCGAGGGGGCCCTCGAAGCCCTCCAGCTTCACGCGGAAGGCGTCGGCGGGGTTCCGGCTCGGGCCGAAGTCGGCGGTGACCTCCGGGCCCTCGCCGGCCTCGCCGCTGGGGGCGGTGACGGGCGAGGCCTCCCAGCCCTCGGGCGAGCCCGCCGTCCTGTCGCTGCCCGCGCCGATGTCCTCGAGGTTCACCACCTCCATCCGAGGGGCCTCCTCGGGGGAATCGGTGGCCCCGGGGGCCGCGGGCTCCAGCTGCTCCGGCGGTTGCATGGGACGGGATCCCCTGCCAAACGAAGGAAAACCAACGACTTCCTGCGCTAGGCGGCTGGGCGGAGTGGCGGGCCCCCATGACCCGCCCGATCAGGGTAGGGAAAGCTGGGTCTGATGTCAATTTCTTTCGTTTCGCTTCCTTCGGCGGAGGTTCTTCGAGGGTTTCCAGCCCCTTTCTTGAGCCGGGCCGCCCGGGAGGGGATAATCCCCCCGTGCCCCCCCGCCGGGGGTGACGTTCTCCGGCGCCCCGCGTCCGGAAGGATGGAGCCCGCAAGGATGGAGCCCGCGATGAGCGCCAAGCTTCTCACCCTCCCCGAGGCCGCCCGCCTCGTCGGCGACGGCGAGATGATCGCCCTCGGGGGGAACTCCCTCACCCGCCTCCCCTCGGCCTTCGCCCGCGAGCTGGCCCGGCAGGGAAAGCGCGGGCTGCGCCTCGTGAAGACCGCCGGAGCCTACGACATCGACCTCCTCTGCGCCGCCCAAGCCGCGGTGGAAGTGCACTCGGGCTACGTCGGCTTCGAGAACCTCTTCGGCCTCGCCCCCTCCTACCGCAAGGGGGTGGAGAGCGGGGCGGTGCGCGCCGTCGAGCACGCCTGCTACACCGTCATCGCGGGGCTCAGGGCCTCGGCCTACGGCATCCCCAGCCAGCCCGTCGCGGGCCTCCAGGGGAGCGACGTGCCCGGCCTCACCGGCTTCAAGGAAGCGGCGGACCCCTACACCGGGGCCAAGGTCTTCATGGTCCCCCGCATCCGCCCGCGCTGGGCCGTCCTCCACGTGCCCTGGGCCGACGCGGAGGGCAACGCCCGCATCGAGGGGGGCACCTTCGAGGATGTGCTCATGACCCGGGCGGCCGAGGGCGTCATCCTCACCGCCGAGCGGATCGCCGAAACCTCTTTCTTCGAGGCGCGGCCCGAGCGCACCCAGATCCCCGCCTTCCTGGTCCACGCCGTGGTCCACGCCCCCGGGGGCGCCCGGCCGGGCGCCTGCCCGCCCTTCTACGACCTGGAGGAGGAGGCCGTGGCCCGCTACCTCGAGCAGTCCGCCTCGGCCGAGGGCCTCGCGGCCCATCTCGCCGAGTGGGAGGAGAAAGATCACCGCCCGGCTGAAGCGCGCTCCGCGCCGGGAGAGCGCCCTTGAGGCGGGAACTCTCCCCGGAGAAGAAGCGGGCGGCGGACCGCATGGCCGTCTTCCTCGCCCGCCAGATCCGCGACGGGGAGCGGGTCTTCCACGGGGTGGCCTCGGCCCTCCCCATGACGGCGGTGGTGCTCGCCCGCCGGCTCCACGCCCCGGGCCTCACCTACCTCAACATCCCCGGCGGGGTGGACGCCCGGCCCGCGCGCCTGCCCGGCTCGACGGTGGGAGTGCAGCTCCTGGAAGGCGCCCGCGCCCACTTCAACCTGACCGAGATCTTCGACCTCTCGGCCCGCGGGGCGCTCGACCTGGCCTTCCTGGGCGGGGCCCAGATCGACAGCCGGGGGGACATCAACCTCTCCTTCATCGGCGACCCCCGGCACCCCAAGGTGCGCCTCCCCGGCGGGGCGGGGAGCGCCTGCATCCTCCCCACCGCCCGGCGCACCGTCCTCTGGCGCACCGCCCACGACCCCAGGAGCTTCCCGGAGCGCTGCGCCTGGGTGACGGCCTCGGGCCGGGTGGACCGGGTGGTCACCCCGCTCTGCGTCTTCCGCAAGGAGGGGGGCCGGCTGCGGATCGAGAGCCGCCACGCGGGGGTCTCCCCGGAGGAGGTCCGCCGCGCCACCGGCTTCGACCCCGGCCCCTGCGAGGAGGCCCCCGAGACCCCCGAGCCCACCGCCCCCGAGCTCGCCGCCCTCGAGGCGGCGGACCCCGAGGGGGTGCGCTTCCTCGAGTTCTGAGCCCGCCGGTGCGCGAGCGGACTTCGGCGAGCTCAGTCGAGCCGCGCTTCGACGCGGTGGGGATCGGCCTGAACTCGGTGGATCTGCTCTGCGTGGTGGAGCGCCATCCCGCGTTCAACACCAAGGGTCCGCTCCTCGAGGTCTCCCGCCAGGGCGGGGGCCAGGCGGCCACGGCCATGGCGGCCCTGGCCCGGCTCGGGCTGCGCACGGCCTACATCGGCGCGGTGGGGGACGACGCGGAGGGCGCCTTCTCCGTGGCGAGCCTCCGCGAGGAGGGGGTGAACGTCGATGGCGTCGCCCTCCAGCCGGGGCGGGCGAGCCAGTTCGCCGTCATTCTCGTCCAGCGGGGCGGCCCTCCGGAGGAGCGCGGGGGGCGCACCATCCTCTGGCGGCGGGAGGCGGCGCTCGGGCCCGGGGAGGTGCGGGAGGATATCGTGCGCGCGGCCCGCATCCTCCATGTGGACGGCCACAACATCGAGGCCGAGCTGCGGGCGGCGGCCTGGGCGAAGGAGGAGGGGGTCCCCGTCTCCTTCGACGCGGAGAGGGTGCTGCCCGGGACGGAGGAGCTGGTGCGCCGCGCCGACTACCTCGTGGGGTCGGAGGATTTTCCCGCCGCGCTCACCGGCGAGAAGTCGCTTGAAGAGGCCCTGCGGGCCATCCGCCGCATGGGCCCCCGGGTGGCCGCCGCCACCCTGGGCGAGCGCGGGGCGCTGGCCTTCGACGGGGAGGCCTTCCACCGCTCCCCCGCCTTCCGCGTCGAGGCGGTGGACACGACCGGGGCGGGGGATGTATTCCATGCAGGGTTCGTGTTCGGGGTCCTCCAGGGGTATCCGCTTCCGCGCACCCTCCGCTTCGCCAACGCCCTGGCGGCCATGAGCTGCCGCAAGCTCGGGGGAAGAGCGGCCCTCCCCCGCATGGCGGAGGTGGAGGAATTTCTCCGGCGGGCCGGCCCCCTTCCGGCATGAGGAAGGGGAGCCCCGCGCCGCCCCGGATCGAGGGAGCCGCATGAAGACCGGAAAAGCCGCTTTCCTCTCCTTCGTCCTGCCCGCCGCCCTGGCCTTCGTGATGACGGCTGGGGGCTGCGGCTCCGGCCCGCCGCGGGAGGCCGTCTCGGGGGTCGTCCGCCTCTCGCCCTCGCTCCCCGCCGAGGCCCGGCGGATGCGCCACCTCTTCATCTACCTCGAGCCCGGGGAGGGCGGCCCCCCCTTCGCCGTCCAGCGGCTGGTGGAGACCCAGCTCCCCTACCGCTTCGTGATTTCCCCCGACGACGTCTTCGCGCGGGGGAAGGCCCTCGCCGGACCCGTCCGGGTGCGGGCGCGGCTCCTCGCGGAGAGCCACCTCGACCCCGAGCTCGATCCGCTGCGCCAGGGCAAGCTCGCCGGGGCGCTGATGCAGGGCAGCTACGAGGGGGTGAGCGCCCAGGCGGTGCCCGTGGGGACGCGGGAGGTGGAGGTGGTGATCAGCCAGGCGGGGACGGCGGAGATCCCCAAGGTGGCGCAGGCCCAGGCCTCGCTGCCTCCCTCCCACCCGCCCATCGCGCAGGCGCCGGGCCAGG
>JBBTDR010000199.1:0-3553 GCA_038042665.1 Nitrospinota bacterium | reverse complement strand
CGAAGAAAGGAATACTTTGTCGCGTTCGTCAAAGTTGGTGGCATTCGGTGAAAGACTGAAATGTCGGATGTGATAGATGTGATAAGAGTGCCGCATGAGGATAACAATACGCTTAGCATGATAAGCGCCGTTCTCGCAGAAGCCCTCATCGCCCTATTCTCCCATTTTTCGCGATTGTACAGTAGTTCAAGCCTATTTTACGCTAATAGAGAGAAAACTGCCTGCCTGCTCTGAAAGGCGCATGGCTTATCTACACAAAAGACCTTGCCCAAAACTTGACCAAAAATTGTGATGAATGATGACATTTTGTGATAAATTGTGATAGCGGAAAATTTCGCCAAGCTTCGGGAAATCAGCTACTTGCCTGAAATTTAATGGTTTGGCGAAATCCTTCCGAATTGCTTTGGGAGCAGGATGTCGGCGGTTCAAATCCGCCTGCCCCGACCTGTTCCGGTCCACCGAGCAGCGCCCTTAACCTTCACGCCCGCCGCCGCCCGGCCTTTTTCCGCTTCTTCCCCCGGCCCCGCTTCTCCCGGTCGAGGTAGACCTGGAAGACGGCCGAGCTGTCCCAGCGGGCGTAGCCCGAGCGCAGGGCTTCCTGGAAGAAGGGCAGGCTGGCCCGCCCCACGGGCGCGAGGGAGCCGGTGCGCCGGGCGAGGAGGAGGCCCAGGCGGATGTCCTTGGTGATGACGGCCATGGTGCTCGCCGGGTTGCGGAAGCGGCGGGCGATCATGCGGGGCCCCCGGTTGCGCACCTGGCGGCTGTCCGAGGCGCTGCGCGTGATGGCGTCGAGGAGGAGCCGCCCCGGGATGCCGCACCGCTCCCCCAGCCGGAGCGACTCGGCGATGGCGCAGCGCTCCATGCTGGCCAGGTAGTTGATGATGATCTTGATGACGGAGGCCGAGCCCACCGGCCCGCAGTGGACCTGGTCCGAGAGCAGGCGCCCGAGCAGCGCCTTCCCGAGGCGGCGGGCCTTGGCGCCGCCGCCCGCGAGGAAGAGGCCCTGCCGCTGCGCCACGGACGCGCTGCCGCCGCTCACCCGGGCCTCGAGGAAGGGGACGCCCTTCTTCCGGCAGAGGGCCTCCATCCGCTTGGCGTCCTCGGGGTCGGCGGTCGTGGTGTCGATCACCAGCCGGGGGAGCTTCCGCGCCGCGAGGAAGCCGCCCGGCCCCTCGGCGCAGGCGAGGGCGATCTTCGAGTTGGGCACCGAGAGGAAGACGGCGCTTGCCGCCTCGGCCACCTCGCGCGGGGAGGCGGCGAGGACGCCGCCCATCTTCTTGAATTTGGCCCGCGCCGAGGGGGAAGGGTCCGTCCCCGCCACCGCGTGGCCGTCCGCCAGCAGGCTCCCCGAGAAGGCCCGGCCCATGAGGCCCAGGCCGATCATCCCGATCGTCTCGCGCTTCCCGCGTGAAGATTTCGCCATGACGCCCCCCGAATGATGAATGATGAGATGTCTAGCGCGCTGGATAAGGTCCCCAAGCTTGTCATTCTGAGCGCAGCGAAGAATCTGCTTTTGTCTTGGCGAAGGTAGGGAAGCAGATTCCTCGGCCGCCCTCTTTTCGGGTCCCCAGGCGGCGAGCCGCCTGGGCGGGCTCCCTCAGAATGACGTCGTTTTCGCGGGCGCTTAGTTCCCCGCCTGCGGCGCCAGCACCACCTTGATGGCCCCGCCGATCCGCTCCCGCGTCATCTTCAAGCCCCGCTCCACCTCGGCGAGGGGGAGGACGTGGGTGATCATGGGCCGCACGTCGAGGCGGCCCGCCGCCGCGTGCTCGATGCAGACCCGGAAGGTGTTCGGGTGGCCCCGGCTCCCGAGCACGTCCTTCTCCTGGTCCTGGAGCTCCATCACCGGGAGGGGCACCTCCTCCGCCCCGGCGAAGTGGCCCACCACCACCACCCGCCCCCCCCGCCGCGCCATCTTGACCGCCTGGCGCACGGTCTCCTTCTGGGCCCCGCCCACGGCCTCCAGCACCGCGTCCGCGCCCAGGCCGCCCGTCAGGCGCCCGACCGCCTTCAGGGGGTCCTCCTCCCGGACGTTCACCGCCTCGTCCGCCCCCATCTTCCGGGCGGCCGCGAGGCGCTCCGGCACCGCGTCGAGCGCGATCGTCCGCGCCCCCGCCAGCCTGGCCGAGGCCAGGGCGCAGAGCCCCACCGGGCCCATCCCGAGGATGACCGCCGTCTCGCCGGGCTCCAATCGCGCCCGGTGGATCGCCGCATGGTAGCCCGTCCCCAGGGTCTGCATGACCGAGCCCGCCGCGTCGTCCACCGCGCCGGGGAGGGGGATGACGCACTTCGCCGGGGCCACCACGTGCCGGGCGTAGGCCCCGTCCACGTTGAAGCCGATGGAGCGCGCCGCGCGGCAGAGGTTCTCCCGCCCGGCCCGGCAGAAGCCGCACTCCCCGCAGGCCACGTGGTTCTCGACGCAGGCGCGCATCCCCAGGGAGAGGCCCTCCACCCCCGGCCCGAGGGCGATCACCCGCCCCATGAACTCGTGGCCGGGGACCACGGGGAACCTCGCCCGGGGGAAGCGGCCGTCCAGCAGGTGCAGGTCGCTCCCGCAGATGGCGCAGGCCCCCACCTCGACGAGCACCTCCCCGGGCCCGGGCCGGGGGACGGCGCGCTCTTCGAGCCTCAGATCGCCCGGGCCGTGCAGGACGGCGGCGAGGGAGGTGGCGGGCATGAACAACCTCCGGGGATGGTGTTTCATGTAGGGGCGTTCAATTGAACGCCCCTACGGCACATCGGGGCTGCGGTCAGGTCACTATAAGAGGTTCCGCGCCCGCCGCGCCAGCGGAGCCCCTTTCGTCTTGCGCCTCGGGGGGGCCGCTGTTAGGATTCCGCGTCTCTTTCTCCCGGAGGACCGCGTGCCCATCGGCAAGGAGCGCATCGGGGTCGGCGTCATCGGCTCGGGCCGCATCGGCTCGCTGCGGGCCCACCTCTCGGCGGGCTCGGCCCGGGTGGGCTTCCTCGCCGTCTCGGACATCGACCCCGCCCGCGCGGCGGCCCTCGCCCAGCAGACCGAGGCCGCCTTCCACTCCGGGGACAACCGCGCCGTCATCGGGCACCCCGAGGTGGACGCCGTCATCGTGGCGACGCCGGAGGGGGAGCACACCGAGGCCGTCTGCCTGGCCCTCGAGCTGGGCAAGCCCGTGCTGGTCGAGAAGCCCATCGCCCTCACCCTCGCGGAGGCCGACCGCATCCTCGCCGCCCAGGCCAAGAGCGGGGCCGACCTCTACGTCGGCTACACCCAGCGCCTGCGCCGCCGCTTCCTCTCGGTGAAGGAGCACATCGCGGCGGGCCGGCTCGGGGAGGTGATGGCGGGGCGGCTCACCATCCACCATTCCCGCGCCGACGCCCAGCAGATGCGCGCCCGGGCGAAGGGGGCCACCCCCATCACCAACTCCCTGACCTACATGGCGGACCTGGCGCTCTGGTTCTTCGCCCCGAGGCGGCCGGTGCGGGTGTGCGCCGTGGGGGGAGGCGAGGTGTTCCAAGACGGGCCGGACAAGCTGGGGGACTACGGCTGGGGGATCGTGACCTTCGACGCCGGCTACGC
>JBBTDR010000198.1:0-1448 GCA_038042665.1 Nitrospinota bacterium | reverse complement strand
CTGGACGCCCGTGGCGGCGTAGCCGTTCCCCGCGCTGGCGCCGGGCACGGCGAACGGCGCGCTCTGGCGGCCGGGCTCAGTCATAGCGGATCCTCGGGTCAAGGAAGGCGTAGGCCAGGTCCACCATCAGGTTCGCCCCGACGAAGATGACCGATGATACCAGGATAAAGCCCATCACGGCGGGGTAGTCCCGGCTGGCGATGGCGTTGATCCCGTACTGGCCCAGGCCGGGGACGGAGAAGATGGTCTCGACCACGATGGAGCCGCCCACGAGGAAGCCGACCTGGAGCCCCAAGACCGTGACCACCGGGATGAGGGCGTTCTTCAGGGCGTGCTTGATGATCACGGTGAATTCGGGGTTTCCCTTGGCCCGGGCCGTCTTCACGTAGTCCTGGCTGACCACCTCCAGCATGCACCCCCGCACCATGCGGGTGAGGAGGGCGCCCCGGGTGAGGCCCAGGGTGAGCACCGGCAGGACCATGTGGGCGAGGTGCTGCCCGGCGCCCTGGGACCATGCCTTGTACCCTTGCACGGGCAGGATGCCCAGCCACAGGGAGAAGAGCAGCACGAGCAGGATGCCGCCGAAGAACTCGGGCACGGAGATGCCCACCATGGCGCTGGTCGTGGCGGTGTAGTCGCTGGCGGTGTAGGGGCGGATGGCCGAAGTGATCCCCGCCGGGATGGCCACCATGAGGGCCACTATCATCGCCCCAAAGATGAGCTCGAGGCTCACGGGCAGCCGCTCGCGGATCTGCTCCAGGACCGGCAGGCCCGAGAGCACTTCCTTGCCCCAGTCCCCCCGGGCCAGCCGGCCGAGCCAGAGCACGTATTGGACGTGGACGGGCTTGTCCAGGCCGTACTGCTTCCGCAGGGACTGGGCGAGCTGCTCCTCGTAGAATTGGCCGAGGTAGGCCTCGATGGGGTCGCCCGGGATGGATTGGATCGCCACGAAGACCACCAGGGTGATCCCGAGCATCGTCGGTATCAGCAGCAGCAGCCGCCGGATGATGTAATCCCGCATCGTCGCCTCATGGCCGCATGCTGCCGGGCCAAGCCGCCCTGCGTTCTTCTATCCCTATCCGCCTATCCGCTTACTCGCGCCAGCTTACCAGGATTGGGGCCAGCTTACCAGGATTTGCGAGTCTTTACACGTGGTCCCCCGCGGCGCCGGAACCGCCCGGCGCCCCATGCGGCGGGCTAAGGCGAAACTCCCGCGAAGGGACGAAAGGCGCTGGACATGGAGCCGAGGGCCTGGCCCGGGCTCTTCGGGCGGGGCCTGGATGGGGGAGGCCCCCCCCCCCGGCCGGTCGGCGGCCGCCAAGCGCTGGGCCATGCATGCGGGGGGGGGGCGCGGGGGGCCCGCCCAGGTCCTACCTGTCCAGCCACACCTCCCCGAAGTCGTTCATGAGCTTGTTCAGGTACTTGAAGCCCTTCACGTTGGCCCGTGT
>JBBTDR010000197.1:0-7105 GCA_038042665.1 Nitrospinota bacterium | reverse complement strand
GTCGAGCCGAGGCGCGGGGGAGCCGTTTGGCAGGGGCGCGCGGGGCATGCCTCGCGCCCGCTTCGTTGCGCACAGGCCCAGCACGGCAAGGTGAACCCATTCCAATGAGGACACCACCGCCCAGGGGGTCCCTCACCGGGCCAGGGTCCAGGCGGGGTTCCCATAACGCTCCCGGGCCAGGGCCTCGGCCCGGGCCTGCTCGGAGGGGCTCAGGGAGGATTCCCGAAACTCCACCCCCAGCGCCCCCTCCAGCCCCTTGCGGAGGGCGGCCGCCAGCTCGGCGAAGGCCACCTCCCGGCCCAGGATGTCCTCAATCCCCGCGGCATAGGAACCCGGCGGGAGGCCTCCACCCTCGTCCCGGGCCCGCCGGCCCTTGAGGAGGGCGAGGAGGCGCGCCTCCGGGCTGCGCAGGAGGACGCTCCCGTGCTGGAGGACGGCCCCCCCCTCCCGGCACTGGGCGCTCCCCACCACCTTCCGGCCCCCGGCGGCCAGCTCCCACACCGAGGTGGTGGCGAAGCAGGAGCCGTGGGAGGGGTAGGCCCTCCCCAAGGGAGGGGCCGCGGGCGGGGCCAGCTCGACCGCCACCCCGAGCGCCCGCAGGCCCTCGGCCAGACCCTGGCTCACCCGCCGGTAGGTCTCCTCGATGGAGCGCCCGAGGAGCCCCTCGGGCCCCGTGAGGGAGTAGGTCAGCTCCCGGTCATGGAGGACGGCCCTTCCCCCGGTGAGCCTCCGGCAGAGGCCGAGGCCCTCTTTCGCCAGGGCGTCCAGCCGCACATGCCGCTCCGCCGGCTGCGCCCTCCCCAGGGAGAGCGCGGGCGGGGACCAGGCGTACACCCGGAGGGCGGCGCCCAATTCCCCGGCGGGGCGGCCTGCGGCGAGGCCCGCCTTGCAGGCCTCGAGCAGCGCCTCGTCCACCGCCATGTTCCAGGCGGCGGGCGCGGGGCCGGTGTCGAGGAAGCGGCCGGCGGGGAGCTTCCCCACCTCAGGAAGCGCGGGCGCCCTCGGGGGCGGCTTCCGCGTACTCCTCCAGGGGCGGGCAGGAGCAGACGAGGTGGCGGTCCCCGTAGGGGTTGTTCACCCGGTTGACCGGCGGCCAGTACTTGCCGCGCCGCACCCAGGGGAGCGGGAAGACCGCGCGCTCGCGGGTGTAGGGGTGGGACCAGGCCTCGGCGGCGATGTCCGAGGCGGTATGGGGGGCGTTCTTGAGGGGGTTGTCCTGGCGGTCCAGCGCGCCCCGCTCGATCTCGCGGACCTCGCCGCAGATGGCGATCAGGGCGTCGCAGAAGCGGTCCAGCTCCTCCTTGGACTCGCTCTCGGTGGGCTCGATCATCAGGGTGCCCGCCACCGGGAAGGACATGGTGGGGGCGTGGAAGCCGAAGTCCATGAGGCGCTTGGCGGCGTCCTCGGCGGTGACACCCGAGGCCTCCTCGAGCTTGCGGAAGTCGATGATGCACTCGTGGGCCACCATGCCGTTCGGCCCGCGGTAGACCACCTCGTAGTGCCCCTCGAGGCGCTTGGCGATGTAGTTGGCGTTGAGGATGGCCACCTGGGTGGCGCGCTTGAGGCCCTCGGCGCCCATCATGTCGATGTAGGCCCAGGAGATCGGGAGGATGGCCGCGCTCCCCCAGGGGGCCGCCGAGACGGCGCCGATGCCCGTCGGGGGGCCCGCCTCGGGCCGCACCGGGTGCTTGGGGAGGAAGGGCGCCAGGTGCTTGCCCACCCCGATGGGGCCCACGCCGGGGCCGCCCCCCCCGTGGGGGATGCAGAAGGTCTTGTGCAGGTTCAGGTGGGAGACGTCGGGCCCGAACTCCCCGGGGCGGCAGAGCCCCACCAGGGCGTTCAGGTTCGCCCCGTCCATGTACACCTGGCCCCCGCAGCGGTGGACGATCGCGCAGATCTCCCGCACCGCCTCCTCGAAGACCCCGTGGGTGGAGGGGTAGGTGATCATCAGGGCGGCGAGGCGGCCGGCGTTCGCCTCGGCCTTGGCCTTGAGGTCCTGGACATCCACGTTCCCCTGCTGGTCGCAGGCGACCACCACCACCTCCATCCCCGCCATCACCGCGCTCGCGGGGTTGGTGCCGTGGGCGGAGCTGGGGATGAGGCAGAGGTCGCGGTGCCCCTCCCCCCGGCTCTGGTGGTAGGCGCGGATGACGAGGAGGCCGGCGTACTCCCCCTGGGCCCCGGAGTTGGGCTGGAGGGAGACGGCGCTGAAGCCGGTGATCTCGGCCAGCCTGGCCTCGAGGTCCCGGGTGAGCTCCCGGTAGCCCTCCACCTGGTCCGCGGGGGCGAAGGGATGGACCCCGGCGAACCCGGGCCAGGTGACCGGGATCATCTCGGCCGTGGCGTTCAGCTTCATGGTGCAGGAGCCGAGCGGGATCATCGAGCGGGTGAGGGAGACATCCTTCTCCTCCAGGCGCGCGAGGTAGCGCAGCATCTCGGTCTCGGAGTGGTAGCGGTTGAAGACGGGGTGGGTGAGGATGGGCGCGGCGCGGCGCAGCCCCTGGGGGAGGCGGTCCTTCGCCGCGCCGTCCAGCTCCTCCACCGTGAAGCCGGGCCGGCCGTCCGGGGAGAAGGCCTCGAAGAGGGCGGCGAGGTCCTCCCGCCGGGTGGTCTCGTCGAGGGCGACGCCCACGGTGCCGGCGTCCACGGGACGGAGGTTGATGCCTCTCTCCAGGGCGCGCTGGAGCGCTTGCGCCGCCCCGCCCCGCCCCACGCGCACCGTCAGGGTGTCGAAGAAGCTCTCGGACTTGAGGGAGTGCCCCAGCCGCCTCAGCCCCTCGGCCAGGATGCAGGCCATGCGGTGCACCCGCCGGGCGATGCGGCGCAGCCCTCCGGGGCCGTGGTAGACGGCGTACATCGAGGCCATCACCGCCAGCAGCACCTGGGCGGTGCAGATGTTGCTCGTGGCCTTCTCGCGGCGGATGTGCTGCTCCCGCGTCTGGAGGGAGAGCCGGAGGGCGGGCCGCCCCTGGGCGTCGACCGAGACCCCGGCGATGCGCCCGGGCATCGAGCGCTTGTAGGCGTCCCGGGTGGCGAAGTAGGCCGCGTGGGGGCCGCCGAAGCCCAAGGGCACGCCGAAGCGCTGGGAGTTGCCCACCGCGATGTCCGCCCCCCACTCCCCCGGAGGGGTGAGGAGGGCCAGCGAAAGAAGGTCGGCCGCGGCGGTCACGAGCGTCCCCTGGGCGTGCGCCTCCCGGCAGAGGGAGCGGTAGTCGTGGAGTTCCCCGCCCGTGCCCGGATAGGAGAGGAGGACGCCGAAGGGCTTGCGGGCGGGGGCGCCGCTGGGGTCCCCCACCACGACCTCGATGCCGAGCGGCTTGGCCCGGGTGGCCACCACCTCGATGACCTGGGGGTGGCAGAGGTCCGAGACGAAGAAGACCCGGCCCTTGGCCTTGCTCAGGGCCAGGGACATGGTCATGGCCTCGGCCGCCGCCGTCCCCTCGTCGAGGAGGGAGGCGTTGGCGATCTCGAGGCCCGTGAGCTCCATGATCATGGTCTGGAAGTTGAGCAGCGCCTCGAGCCGGCCCTGGGAGATCTCAGGCTGGTAGGGGGTGTAGGCGGTGTACCAGCCGGGGTTCTCGAGGATGTTGCGGAGGATGACGGCGGGGGTGAAGCAGTCCGAGTAGCCCATCCCGATCATGGAGCGCGGGACGCGGTTGCGGGCCGCCATCGCGCGGAGGGAGGCGAGGGCCTCCTGCTCGGTGCGGGGCTCGGGCAGCCGCAGGGGCGCCCGGGAGAAGATGGAGGCGGGGATGGCCTTGCGCGCCAGGTCATCGAGGGAGCCCAGGCCGAGCAGCCCCAGCATCGCCCGGACGTCCTCCTCGTCCGGGCCGATGTGCCGCTGGATGAACTCCCCCTTGTGCTCCAGATCGAGCAGCGTTTCCGGCGAACCCGGCATATCGCGAAACCTCAAGGCGGGGCGGAGGGGCTGGGCGCCCGGGGCCTGGAGGGGCCATCCACCCGGCCCGCCCGGGCGCTGGTTCCCTACTTGCTCTCTTGCTCGACGAAGGTCTTGTACTCGTCGGCGTCGAGCAGGTCGTTCAGCTCGGAGGTGTCGCTCATCGCGATCTTGATCATCCAGCCGTCCTCGAAGGGATCGCTGTTGACGAGCTCGGGCTCCTCCTCGAGCTGGCGGTTGATCTCGGTGACCGAGCCCGTGACCGGCGCGTAGAGGTCGGACACGGCCTTCACCGACTCGACCACCCCGAAGGTGCTGTTGGCCTCCACCTCCGTGCCCACCTCGGGGAGCTCGACGTAGACGACGTCGCCGAGCTCCGACTGGGCGTAGTCGGTGATGCCCACGAGGGCGATGTTGCCCTCCACCTTCACCCACTCGTGTTCCCTGGAGTACTTCAGTTGTTTGGGGAACTCCATGAACCGATCGCCTCCCGGAGATATGCGGCGGACCCTGAAGGATACGGTCGTTTCCGGCAACCCGCGGGGCTCAGGCCCGCCCCCGGCGGTAGAACGGCGTCTTCACCACGCGGGCGGCCCGGGCCTTGTCCCGGATTTCGATGCCGATCTCGCTCCCCTCGCCCGCGTGCGCCAGAGGAACGTAGCCGATGCCGATGGCTTTGCCAAGGGTGGGGCTCATGGTCCCGCTGGTCACCACCCCGGCCCTCCGGCCCCCGGCCAGGATGGGCGCCCCGTGGCGGGGGATCCCCCGCTCCACCATCTCAAACCCGGCGAGCCGGCGCGAGAGCCCCCCCTCCTTGATCCGCCGCAGGGCCTCCCCCCCGATGAACTCCCCCCCCTGGAATTTGACCACCCAACCCAGCCCGGCTTCAAGGGGGTTCGTGGTCTCGTCAATGTCGTTCCCGTAGAGGGCGTACTTCATCTCGGTCCGCAGGGTGTCCCGCGCCCCCAGGCCGCAGGGCTTCAGGCCCTCTCCCGCGCCCCGGGCCAGCAGGGCCTCCCAGAGGGCGGGGGCGTCCGGGGCGGCGCAGTAGAGCTCGAAGCCGTCCTCGCCGGTGTAGCCCGTCCGGGAGACCAGCACCCGGCGCCCTTGCCACGCCCTCTCCTGGGCCCCGTAGTAGGGGATGGCCCCGAGGTCCCCGCCGCCGGGCAGAAGCCCGGCGAGGATGGCCTCGGCGCGCGGGCCCTGGAGGGCGAGGAGACCGGTCGCCTCGCTCACGTCGCGGAAGGCGACGCCGGGGCCCTTCTGGGCCGACATCCAGGCCCAGTCCTTCCCGATGTTGGCGGCGTTCACCACCGCCATGAAGCGCTCATCCGCCCGGCGGTAGACGGTGAGATCGTCCACGATCCCCCCGTCCTCCCGGCACATGGCGCAGTACATCACCCGCCCCACCTCCAGGCGGGAGACGTCGTTCGTCACCAGCCGCCGGAGGAAGGCGGCGGCCCCCGGCCCCTCGGCCTCGAACTCCCCCATGTGGCTCACGTCGAAGAGGCCCGCCGCCCGGCGCACGGCGTGGTGCTCCTCGATGACGCCGGAGTACTGCACCGGCATCTCGTAGCCGGCGAAGGAGACCATCTTCGCCCCCGCCGCCAGATGGGCCGCGTACAGGGAAGTGCGGCGGAGGGGGCCCCCGGGCTCGGTCATGAGGCTCCTCTCGCCGGGAGAGACGCGGAATTCCCTCCGCCTGCCTTACTCCCTCCGGCCCGGAATTTCAAGGTCCCAGCCCGCGCCCCGGCGGGAAGCGGCGCCCCCCGTGGAGCCAAACAAAAGAGAAATTAATCTATTCCCGCGGCTCCCGCCAGGCCCGCCCCGCTAGGCGAAGGCGCGGATGCCGGTGGCGTAGCCCCCGATGATGAGCTTCTGGATCTGGCTCGTGCCCTCGTAGATGGTGGCCACCCGAGCGTCGCGCAGGTAGCGCTCGACGGGGTACTCGTCGCTGTAGCCCATCCCGCCGTGGATCTGGATGGCGTCGTTCGCGCAGCGGAAGGCCGCCTCGGAACAATGGTACTTGGCGATGCAGGTCTCGAGGGTGTTGGGCTTGCCCTGGTTCTTGAGCTCCCCGGCGCGGTAGAGGAGGAGCCGGGAGGCGTCGATGTCCACCACCATGCGGGCGATCATGTCCTGCACGAGCTGGTGGGCGGCGATGGGCTTGCCGAAGGTGTGGCGCTCCTTGGCGTAGGCGACCGAGGCCTCCAAGGAGCCCTGGGCGATCCCCAGGCAGCCCGCCCCGACCGAGTAGCGCCCGTTGTCGAGGGCGGCCATGGCCACGGCGAAGCCCTGCCCCACCTCCCCCAGGAGGGCCGAGCCGGGCACCTCCACCCCGTCCAGGATGAGCTCGGCCGTGTTCGAGGCCCGCAGGCCGAGTTTCCCGTGGATGTCCCGAGAGGAGAAGCCGGGCGCCGAGGTCTCGACCAGGAAGGCGGCCATCCGGCGCGGGTTTCCGCGCTCGGTCTGGGCGATGACGACGGCGAGCTGGGCGATGCCCCCGTTGCTGATCCAGATCTTGCGGCCGTTGAGCTTCCAGCCCGAGGCGGTCCGCTGGGCGAAGGTCTGGATGCGCTGGACGTCCGAGCCCGCGTCGGGCTCGGTGAGGCCGAAGCAGCCGATCCACTCCGCCCGGCAGAGCCTGGGGAGGTACGTCCGCTTCTGCTCCTCGGTCCCGAACTTGAGGATGGGGGTGGCGACGAGGGAGACCTGCACCGAGAGCACCGTGCGCACCGAGCTGTCGGCCTTGCTGATCTCCTCGCACAGGAGGGCGAAAGCGATGTAGTCGAGCCCGGCCCCGCCGTAGGCCTCGGGGATGACGCCGCCGAACATCCCGAGGGCGCCCATCTCCTGGATGATCTCGGCCGGGACGCGGCCCGCGATGTCGTTCTGCCGGGCCACGGGCGCGATCCTCCGCGCGGCGAAGTCCGCCGCCTGCTGCCGGATGAGGCGCTGGGTCTCGTTCAGCTCGAAGTCCATCGCGGCCTCCGCCGAAGAAATTCGTAGGGGCGTTCCGAGAAAGGCACCTACAGTGACCATATTCTGCAGATATTTTCCCTAGATATATTACCCAAACACGTTGTTCATGCCGCGGTTGAAGCCAGCGAGGGCTGAGGGAGCCCCGGCTCCCCTCTCCCTTTGGGAGAGGGGATGGGGGTGAGGGAAAACCCATCAGCGACGCCAAGCCCACCCTCACCCCGGCCC
>JBBTDR010000196.1:0-8501 GCA_038042665.1 Nitrospinota bacterium | reverse complement strand
ATCCAGGCGCTCGCCGCGGGCGCCCCGGGCGTGATGCTTCCGGGCTTCGTGCCCGCCGACGATCTCCCCGCCCTCTACGCCGGGGCGGGGCTGGTCCTCTATCCCTCTCTGTACGAGGGCTTCGGCCTCCCGGTCCTCGACGCCATGGCCTGCGGCGCGCCGGTGGCCTGCTCGGACCATCCCTCGCTCGACGAGGCCGCCGGCGAGGCCGCCCTCAGGCTTCCGGCCGAGGACGAAAGCGCCTGGGCGGAGGCCATGATCCGGGCCGCCGGGGCGGAGGCCCTGGCCGGGCCCCGCCGCCGGGGGCTCCTCCACGCGAGGAGCTTCTCCTGGGAGCGCGCCGCCCAGGGAATCCTGGCCACCTATCACGCGATTCTGGGGATGTAGGCCTCCGCCGCCCCTTCTCCGGCCGTGGTATCCCTCTGGGAAAGCCGAGCCACTATCGGGAAAATCACCGAAACGGAGTTTCGGGGGTTGCAAAAAATCTCATAATGAGACATATTACGAGTGTGTCTTTGGACGCTTGGTTTTGATGGGTTTGTTTTGATGGAACCATCTTTATTTTCAAGGAGTTTGCAGAGATGCCGATGTCTGGGTTGGAGCTGGTCCTGGTCCTGGCGGTGTTCGCCTTCGTCCTCTGGCCAAGGAAGAAGAAGGGAGGTTTCCGCGTCACGCTCCAGCGGTGGCTGACGGGCCAGCGGAAAGGGACGGTCGCGACCCGGATCAAGGTCGAGGAGCCCGTTCGCCCCGCCACCCAGCCCCAGGCCGTTCGGGTGGAGGAGATCGTGAAGCCCGCCCAGCCTCCCGCCGTGCGGATCGGGCGCACCCGCCGGGCCTACATCAAGCCCCCGGCGGGCGCGGGCACCCGGGCCTGAGGGTTACCCCTCCGTCGTTTCACCGGAAGCCGGATTCAGCGAAGCCCCTGGGAGCAGTCTTCCAGGGGTTTTCTGTTTCTTCATCCGCTCAGGCGGGGAGTCCTTCGAAGGGTCCCGGGTCTTCGGCGAGCCCCAGGTGCGCGGTGCGGATGTAGTTCCACAGCGCGAGCCGGGACCAGTCGGGCGTCCGCGCGGGCCGCAGCTCCGGGGTGAGGCAGGGGTTGGGCAGGAAGAAGGTGATCATCTGCTCCCCGCGGCCGTTCCACAGGGTGAGGCTGTAGCTCACCGGGGCGTGCCCGGCGGCGGGAGGATCGGCGAAGGTGCGCACGAGGGCGGCGCGGCCGCACCGCCGCCACGCGGCCAGCCCGGGCGGGCAGGGGCGGCGCTTGTCCCCCTTGTGCTCCCCGATGCAGAGGTGGAGGTGCCAGGGGCCGAAGTCCGCGGTGAGGTAGCCGTCCAGGTAGCCGACGCGCTTGGGGGGATGCTCGGCGTGGCACTCGAAGACCGCCCCCTGGATGCAGGGGCCGAAGATGAGGTCGCGGCAGTGGTTCTCGAAGAGGTCGCGGAGGAGGGCCTCCAGCCGCTCCCGCGTGGGCGCGAACTCCCACAAGGTGGCCAGGCCGCCGTCCGGTTGCCGCTCCTCGCGTTGGGTCACCACTGGGGGGGTCCGCATCCGTTCCTCTCTCGTCGGAAGACGCGGGCGGAGCGCGCCGGGGAGGCCCCCCCCCAGCGGCGCGCCCGGGGCACTATCGCTCGGCGTCCTGAAGAGTATAGCGGATGGGCAGCACCAGCGCATGGCGCACGAAGGGGAAGGGCTGCGCCCGCCGCACGGCCTCCAGGCTGGCCGCGTCCAGCGAGGAGTGCCCCGAACTCTGGCGGATGGCGAGATCGCCCACCCCGCCCCCCGGCAGGATGCGGAAGGCCACCACCGCGGTGCCCTCGAACCCCATCAGGCGGGCGTCCTCCGGGTAGCGCTTGGCCTTCTCGATGCGGGCGGTGATCTGGGCGAGGCGCTCCCGCAGGCGCTCGGCGGATAGCCCATCCTCCGCCGGCGGCGGGAGAGAAGCCGTCCGGGGAGGGTTGGGCGCGGGCGAGGGGGCCGCCTGGGGAAGCGGGGGCGCGGCGCCCGCGATCCTCTCCGTCTTCGGGCTCTCCGCGGCGGCGGGGGGGGCCAGCAGGGCCTCGCTCGGCGGCGACGGGGCCGCCTGGGGAAGCGGCGCCGCGGCGGCGGCCTCGGGCGGGGCGGTTTCCTTTTTCTCCGATGGTTGCGCCGCCACGGGCGGGGGTGGGTTGGGCGCTGGCCTGGGTGCGGCGGCCTCTTCCAGCGGGACGGGCGCCAGCTCCCTCGCCGGAGCCGGGGGCGCCGCCTCGGTCGCCTGGGCCTGCCCGGCGGGCGGGGGCAGCTGGACGAGGCGCACCGGGAGACCCGGCGCGGGGCCCCCTCCCCACGGGAGGAGCGCCAGGGCCGCCAGCAGCCCCGCGTGGACGGCGAGGGAGAGGAGCCCGCAATACCTCAGGCTCCCGCCCCGGTGTCCCCTCACATGATGCGCGCGCGCGTTCGTCGTCATGGCTAATAGAGGAGGTGAAGGCGGCTCTTGCCCCGGGGAGGCCTCCCGTCCCGGATGGCCGCCGAGGACTCCGTCACGGCGATCAGCGAGCCGTCTGGGCTGATCGCCACCTGGTCGTAGGGGATGGGGCCCTCGGTGTGGTACTCGCCCGCGTAGAGCTTCCCTTCCGCGGCTTTCGTGTGGAAGACCACGAGGGCGTTCACGTCCTCCCGCCGGAAGAGGCTCGTCTGGGTCAGGGGGATGGCGAGCCACTTCCCGTCCGCCGAGAGGGCGAGGCCGTTCGGGCGGTTGGGGGCGGCCCAGCGGTAGCGCAGCCGCCCGTCCCAGCCGAAGAAGAACAGGGTATTGCTGTTCGGGTGGGGTTGGTCGGTCGAGGCCCCCGGGGGCGCCGCCTGGAGGGGGATGTAGCCCGCGCCCAGGGAGAAGATGGCGAGCTCCTCCGTGGCCCCCACCAGCCCGGTCTCGGCCACCGCCGGGAAGCCCCCGATGAAGACCGCCCCGCCCCGCGCCTCGACCCAGCGGGCCTGCCCCTCCTCGAGGATGTAGAACCGCCCGTCCCCCGTCGAGGCGTTCACCGCCCTCCCGTCCGGGCGCACCGCCACGCTCCGCCAGGTGTTCACGCTCCGGAAGGGCGGGACGGGGGTGAAGGGATAGCGCCACGCCTCCTCCCCGCTCTCGAGGTCCACGGCGTAGAGCCCGGGCGGCATAGCGAGCCCCGGCCGCCAGGCCTGGGCCGAGCCCAGCACCCCCACCGCGATCCGGGCTTCGGGGCCGGTGGCGAACCAGGTCAGCGAGAGGGGCGCGGGCTCCTCCTTGGGCCACTTCCAGCGCAGGGCCCCGGTCCGGCCGTCGAAGCGGTAGAGGTGGGAGAGCTGGCGCACCGGGGCCTTGGGGCCGGGGCGCCAGTTGTGGAGTCCCGCGACGAGAAGGTCCCCGTTCCGGGCCGCCGTCATGCGGTAGGGTCCGGGGAACTCCACCCAGGCGAGCTCGTTCCCGGGATCGGAGGGCCCGCCGCCGCCCAAGTCCTTCGCCAGGTCGTAGCGCCACAGCTCCCGGCCGGAGGCGACCTCCAGCGCGCGGAGGGTCCCCTCCCGCGTCTGCCCGCCGATGTAGAGGATCCGATCGTCCGGCGAGAACGCCGCCGCCTTCGCCCGGCCCTCCGCCACCCGGCTCTCGAAGATCGTCCTGCCCGTCGCCACCTCCATCACCCGCACGTGGCCGCGCGGGGTGCCCAGGGCCAGCCACCTCCCCGAGGGGCTGAAGAGGAGGAAGGAGGACTCGCCGCTCCCGGCATGGGTCGGGCCGCTGAAGAGAACGCTCTCCAGCTCCACCACGCGCACGGGGACGGGGTCGGCCACGGCGGGGGCGTCGGCGCGGATCTCCCGCCGCGCGCCCTCCCCCCACCGCAGGACGCAGCGCTCGCGCGGCTCCCACCGGAAGGCGAGGAGGAGCTTCCCGCCCACCGCGCGCGGGGTGAGGGCCTGGTCTTCCCTCCCGCCGCACGCGATGGCGGCGCGCTGGAATTCGTCCACGGCCGCGCCCTCGAGCACCCCGCCCAGCCGGGCGAAGGTGAGGCGCGGGGGCTGGGGCTCCCCGCCGCAGCCCGCGAGGAGGAGGAGGGGGGCGAGCCACATGAGCTGCCGCATCACAGCGCCTCCCGGGTGAAGGTGTAGAGGGCCGCGAGGGCGGGGTGGTAGTAGAGCCCCGAGGCGTAGAGCAGGTAGAGCGCCTTGGCCGCGGCCACGCCGCCGGCGGCGAGCAGGGCGAGCAGGAGAACGGCCCTCTCCCATCCCGCCATGCGCAGGGGCCGCAGGCTCGTGCGCCGCCGGGCGGGGTCGTAGCCCCGGCTGGCCGCCGCGAGGGCCGCCGTCTCCGCCCGCCGGATGGCGGCCGCCAGCACCGGCCGGGCGATGGCGAAGAGCGCCCGCAGGGCGTTCGCGCCCCCCCGCCCGCCGAGCCTGAGCCCCCGCATGCGCTGGGCGCGCAGGGCGACGCGGGCCTCCTCCGCCGTGACGGGAAGGAAGCGGACGGCCGCCGTCCCGCAGAAGGCCAGGGCGTGGGGCAGGCGCAGGGAGGCGAAGCCCGCGAGGAGGCCGCTCGGCTCCAGCGTCCAGGCGGCGGCGAGCCCCGCGCTCAGGACGGCCACCAGGCGCAGGGACTGCACCGCCCCGTGGAGGATGCCCTCCCGGTAGACCGAGAGCCCCCCCGTCAGCCTCCCGATGATCGGCGCCTCGGGCGGCACCAGGACGATGAGCACGGTGCGGGGGAGCTGATCGTAGAAGAGCGCCTGGGAGAGCATCAGGCTCCACGCCGAGAGCCCCAGGGCGGCGGCCAGGAGGAGGAGCTGCCGCGGCCCGGGCCGGGCGGCCAGCGCCCAGGCGAGGCCGATCGCGGCGAGGAGGGCCAGGGAGACGAGGCTGTCCAGCGCCACCGCGAGCAGCCCGAGGGAGAGCAGGCACCCGGCCAGGAAGCGGGGGTCGCGGGCCGCGGGGCGGGGGGAGGTGATCATGGCTCCCTCCCCACGGGGAGCGCCCCGCCCGCGGGCTCCAGGTCCACCAGCTCGCCCTGGCCCGCGCCGGCGAGCACCTCCGCCGCCGGGCCGTAGGCCACCCGCCTTCCCTCCCGCAGCACCAGCGCCCGGTCGGCGCACTGGAGGGCGGACTCGGTGTCGTGGGTGCAGAGGATGATCCCGCGCTGGCCCGCGCCCTCGTCCACCCACCGGCGCAGGTCCTCGAGGAGGGCCTGGCGCAGCCCCCGGTCGAGCCCCGCCGTGGGCTCGTCCAGGAGGAGGGCCTGGGGCCCGCAGGCCAGCAGCGCGGCCCGCGCCACCCGCAGGCGCTCCCCCCGGCTGGCCGAGAAGGGGTTGCGCCCCGCGAGGGCGGAGAGCCGCAGGGCCTGGAGGCTGCGCTCGACCGCGCCCCGGGCCCGGTCCTCCGGATGGCCGAGGAGCCGGGGGCCGAGGGCGATCTCGGCGGCGATGGTGTCCGCGCTCAGCATGAGGTCGGGGTTCTGGAAGAGGAAGCCCACCCGCCCCCTCAGCGAGGAGAGGGTGAGCCGGGGGCGCGGGAGCCCAAACCACGCCACCTCCCCCTCCTGCACGCGGAGCAGGCCCACGAGGAGGGAGAGAAGGGTGCTCTTGCCCGAGCCGTTGTGGCCCATGAGGGCGAGGATCTCCCCCGGGGCGAGCTCCGCCGAGACGGCGTCGAGCGCGGGCGGGCCGTCCTTCGCGTAGCGGTGGCTCAGGCGGCCGAAGCGCACGAGAGAATGCGGGGGAGTGGAAGGGGAGGCCGCCGGGCGCGCGGCGGCCCTTCCGTTTGCCGCATGTGGGATCTCCAGCCCCAGCTCTTGCAGGAGGGGCACGGCTTCGGCGAAGCGCGCGCGCGGGAAGACGCCCCGGATGGCCCCCTGGTCGAGCACCACCAGCCGGTCCGCCAGGGGGAGGACGCGGCCGACCCGGTGCTCGGCGATCAAGAGGGTGAGCCCCAGCCGCTCGCGCGCCGCGGCCAGGGAGGCGAGGATCTCCCGGCTCCCCCGCCCGTCGAGCTGGCTCGTGGGCTCGTCCAGGGCGAGGAGGCGGGGGTGGAGGGCGAGGGCGCTCGCCAGCGCCACCCGCTGCTTCTCCCCGCCGGAGAGCTCGGCGCACATCGCCCGGCGCTTGCCCGCCGCCCGGACCCAGGCCAGCGCCTCCTCCACCCGGCGGGCGATCACCTCGGAGGGCTCGGCCAGGTTCTCGGGGCCGAAGGCCACCTCGTCCTCCACCCGGGCGCAGAGGAGCTGGTCGTCCGGGCTCTGGAAGAGGAGGCCCACCCGGGAGCGCAGCTGCGGCGGGGGGATGGCGGCGGTCTCCTGGCCGAAGACCTCGACCCGCCCCTCCAGGCGGCCCGCGCTCTCCCGGGGGATGAGGCCGTTCGCCGTCTTGAGGAGGGTGGACTTCCCGCAGCCGGTGGGTCCCGTGAGGAGGACGCACTCCCCCGGGGCGATCGCCATGTGGATCCCCCGCAGGGCGTCCGAGGCGGCCCCCGCGTAGCGGAAGCTCACCCCGCTCCAGGCGATGGCGGGCCGCAGGGGGGCGCTCATCCCGCCACCTCCCGCAGGGGCGCCCCGAGGCGGAGCCCCAGGGCGAGGCCGATGAAGGTGTAGAGCACGCTCGCCACCGCGAGATAGGCCGCGATGTACCAGTCGGCGAAGATGAGGCGGTAGAAGAACATGTGGAGGTGGATGCTCGCCCCGGCGAGGAGCGCGTCGGCCGCGGCGAAGGCCAGCCCCGCGGCGAGGAGGGGCCGCCACTTCTCCTCCGGCCAGCGGTCGAGCAACCGCCCGCCCGCGGGCCCGCGCGTGATCCCCGCCAGCCAGGCCGCGCCCTCCAGGCAGAGGATCTCCGCCGCCAGCATCAGGATCGGGATGAGCTGGAAGGCCTCCAGGGTGAGGGCCAGGATGAGCTTCCGGGCCACGGCGAAGAGCGCCAGCGCCCCCGGCTCCGGGTAGCGCATCAGGTAGGCGGCGGCCAGGGCGTAGAGGGGGACGTGGCTGAAGAGGCCGGTGACGAGGAAGGAGAAGGGCCCCAGCGCGAGCCGGGCGAGGTTGCCGATGAGGAAGTCCGGCAGGCTCACCAGGGCGAAGGCCGCCGCCGCGAACATGGCCGCCCCCGTCAACAGGCGGATGGGCAGCCCCCGCATCATCAGGCCCCCGCGCCAGAGGAGGAGGAGGGCGCCCGCGAGGGCCAGCGCCAGGACGGCCGCCGAGACCAGGAAGGCCCGGAGGCTCGGGCGGCGCAGCTCGAGGGGGAGGTCGAGCGTGAGGAGGTCGGTCTCCGTCCCCCAGAGGCGCACCTGGATCCGGCGCGCGTAGCGGCCCGCCGCCGCCTCGCGCGGGTCGAGGAAGAGGGGGAGGACGATGGGGGAGGTCCGGCCCGCCGGCAGGGCGGCGAAGGCCACGCTCTGGCCCGTGCCCCCGCTGATGAGGTCGGGCGCCCGGAAGAAGGGCGCCTCGCGCCCGCTCCCCGCGAGGAGGATGCGCGAGGAGACGGCCACCGCGAGGGTGCCCTCGGAGGCGTTCTGGAGCCAGAGGGTCTGGTGGCGGAAGGGGAAGAAGGGGTTGACCAGGGGCCCGCCCCGCCCGGCGAGGGCGAGGAGGAAATGCCCCGGCCCGCCCGGCAGGAGCAGGGTGTCGGGAAGCTGGAAGGGATCGGCGTTCCCCTCCTCGTCGGTGGGGAGGAGGGCCTTCTCCACCCGCACGGCGCGGGCCAGCTCTTGAACGGGCCGGAGGCGCGCCTCGCTGCGCGCCTGGATCGGAGGGGCGCCGCTCCCCGGCCTGAGCTCGGCCTCGAAGAGGAGGGGCCCGGGGGCCTGGCCGGGCAAGCGGAGGCTCACCTGGCGGAACCAGACGTCCCCCGCCGCCTCGAGCCGCCCCCTGGTGGAGAGGAGGAAGCCCTCTCCGCCGGGGCTTGCTTCGAGCGCCCATCCTTCCGGGAGCTCCGGAACCTCGACCCCCGGGGGGAGGCGGAGGAGGGCCTCGAAGCCGCCCGCCCCTGCGCCCGGGGAGAGGGCCTTGAGGGTGGCGTGGAGGGATGCGCCGCCCGGCAGGAGGGTGCGCTGCGCGGCGAGGCCGTGGGGGATCTCGAGCGCGAGCGCGAAGGGGGGGGCGGGCTTCGCCTCGGCCACGGCGGCCCGCGCGATCCAGCTCCCTCCCCGGATGTGGAGGCGGACATGGTAGCGCTCCTCCGCCCGCCAGGGGAAGGGGATGGAGAACTCGCTCCCGATGCGTCCTCCCAGCCCCCGCCGGAGGAGCACCTTGGCCTCGGGGGAGAGGACCTGGACCTCCTCGGCGGGGGCGGGGCGGGAGAGGGAGAGCACGATGCGCTCGGGCTCCAGGGCGAGGCGGGAGATGCGCACCGGCTCCTCCCGCCCCCCGCATCCGGCGAGGGCCAGCAGCAGGAGCCCCGGCGCGGCGCGGCGTCTCAGAGAGGCGCCCATCCCGTTCCCTTGTGGCCGAAGTCGAACTCCGCCGGGTGGAGAATCTCGGCCAGGATCTCCAGCGACTCGGCCACCCTCGGCCCCGG
>JBBTDR010000195.1:0-1492 GCA_038042665.1 Nitrospinota bacterium | reverse complement strand
CTGGCCTGCTTCATCGGGGTGCTGATCGGGACCATCGTCGGGGTCCTCCCCGGGATCGGGCCGATCGGCGCCATGGCCCTGCTCCTTCCCTCGACGTTCGCCCTGAGCCCCGCCACCGCACTGATCATGCTGGCCGGGATCTACTACGGCGCCATGTACGGCGGCTCCACCACCTCGATTCTCGTGAACGTCCCGGGAGAGGTGGCCTCGGTGATCACCGCCATCGACGGCTACCAGATGGCGCGGCGCGGGCGGGCCGGGGCCGCCCTGGCGGTGTCGGCGGTGGGCTCGTTCGTGGCCGGGACGCTCGGGGTGCTCGGGCTCATCCTCTTCGCCACGCTCTTGGCGGAGGTCGCGCTGCGCTTCGGCCCGCCGGAGTACTTCGCGCTCACCGTCTTCGGCCTCGCGGTCCTCTCGCGGCTCAGCGGCGGGTCGCTGGTGAAGTCGCTCCTGATGCTGGGGCTCGGGCTCGCGCTCGGCAGCGTGGGGATGGAGCCGATCTCGGGCGTGAGCCGCTTCACCTTCGGGTCGATCCAGCTGTCCCAGGGGATCGAGCTGGTGCCGGTGGCCATGGGGCTCTTCGGGATCGCGGAGATCCTCACCCTGGCTGAGAGCCGGGGGGACCTGCCACGGGCGATGGCGGTACGGCTCCGCGAGCTCCTCCCGACCCGCGAGGAGTGGCGGCGCTCGGCCGGCCCGATCGCCCGCGGCTCGGTCCTGGGCTTCCTTGTCGGCCTCATCCCCGGGCCGGCGGCGGTCCTCTCGACCTTTCTCTCCTACAGCGTGGAGCGCCGGCTCTCGAAGCGCCCTCAGGAGTTCGGGCAGGGCGCCATCGAGGGGGTCGCGGGGCCGGAGGCGGCCAACAACGGCGCCAGCCTGGGCGCCTTCGTGCCGCTTCTGGCGCTCGGGATCCCTTTCGCGCCGGCCACCGCGGTGCTGCTGGGCGCCCTGGTCATCCACGGGATCCAGCCCGGCCCGCTCCTCATGACCGAGCGCCCGGAGGTCTTCTGGGGCGTGGCCGCGAGCATGTACATCGGGAACGCCATCCTCCTGATCCTGAACCTGCCGCTCATCGGGCTCTTCGTGCGCGTGCTCCGGCTCCCGCAACATCTCCTGCTGTCGCTCGTCGTCCTGCTCTGCCTCGTGGGGACCTACTCGGTCAACAACAGCCTGCTCGACCTCTGGGTGCTGGTCGGGATGGGCCTCCTCGGCTACCTGTTCCGCAAGCTCGGCTTCGAGCCGGCCGTCGTGATCCTGGCGCTGGTCCTGGGGCCGATGATGGAGAAGACCTTCCGGCAGACGCTCTTCATGGCGCGGGGGGACTGGGGGGCGATCCTGCTCCGTCCGCTCACCCTCGCCCTTCTGCTCGCGGGATTCCTGATCGTCGTGCTGCCGGAACTCTTGCGGGCGTCGCGCCGGCTGCGCGGCCGGTGGCGGTCAGCGTAGATCGCTAGCGGACCGACCTCCGTCCCCGGGAACGCCCCAGCCAGCG
>JBBTDR010000194.1:0-1677 GCA_038042665.1 Nitrospinota bacterium | reverse complement strand
CGCATCGCCGGGCGGGACGGGCGCGACGCGCGCCTCGTGGAGGTGGTGCTGCGCGAGGCGAACGAGGTGGTGGCGGCCTCGGAGCGGGCCCTCATCGTGGAGCACCGCTCGGGGGCGGTGTGCGCCCACGGGGGGGTGGACCGATCCAACCTCGCCGGAGAGAAGGACGTGGTGCTCCTCCTCCCCGAGGACCCCGACGCCTCGGCCCGCGCCCTCAGGGAGAAGATCGCCCGGGCGGGGGGCAGGCGCCCGGCCATCCTCATCGCCGACACCCAGGGCCGGGCCTTCCGGCGGGGGGTGGTGGGGGTGGCCATCGGCTGCGCGGGGGTCGAGCCCGTGGCCGACCTGCGGGGGACCCCGGACCGCGCGGGGAGGCCCCTCGATATCACCCAGGTGGCCCAGGCGGACGAGCTGGCCGCCGCCGCCAGCGCGGTGATGGGCCAGGCCGCCGAGGGGGTGCCGGCCGTCCTCGTCCGGGGGGCCCGCTACCTCCCCGGAGAGGCCCCCGCCCGGACCCTCTTCCGGCCCAAGGGGGAGGATCTCTTCCGCCCCTGAACCGTTGGAATTTCAATCTCTTTCATCATCAAGGCGCCGGATTCTCCGTTGTCATTCTTCACCTCCCCGGCGGGCGGACCTCCGATTTTGCAGGGTTGACGGAACCCATTGCGGGGACTATTGTTAGATGAAGAAACGCCCTTCATTTCCGCGGTCAATGGGTCGAGCGCCATGGGCATCCACCTCTCCAGCCAATCCTCCCAGCCGAACCCGGGCCAGCCGAACCCGGGGCCCTCGCTCCCGGCGGCCCGTCCCGGGGCGCCCGCCGCTCCGGCGGCCGCGCGGAGCCGCTCCGCCCTGGGCTCGAGCCGGCCTTGCCCCTTCCTGGGCTCCCAGGACGGCCCCGGGCTGGCGAACGGCAGCCCCTCCCGGATGAACGTCTGCTACGGCCAGCCCCGGACCATGTGGCAGGGGCTGCGCCGGGTCCAGCTCCCCTACAGCCGGGTGACCAAGGAGAAGCAGGGCGAGGTCTGCTTCGCCGCCTTCAACCAGTGCCCCCACCACCAGCGGGCCTCCGAGGCGCAGGAGGAGCACAAGCGCCACCTCCAGGA
The DNA here is from genome assembly GCA_038042665.1 of Nitrospinota bacterium. Taxonomy (GTDB): domain Bacteria; phylum UBA8248; class UBA8248; order UBA8248; family UBA8248; genus 2-12-FULL-69-37. The sequence continues at coordinate 571 of JBBTDR010000194.1, read as the reverse complement.
GGAGCAGCGGCATCCCCACGGGCACGACGCTCCCGGGAACGGCGCCCACAAACCCAAGAAGCGGCATCACTCGGCGGGCCGGAGCGCGAAGCCGATGAGCGGCCGCATGAAGGCCGCCCTGACCTACGGCGGCCTCGGGCTGGGGGCCATGCTGGGCGCCTTCATCGTCACCTTCGTCATCTCCGCCGAGCCCTCGCGGCTGTTCGACTTCGTCCTCGACTACATCATGCTCCAGGACATCAAGACCATGGGCGCGGGGGGCCAGGGCGCGGACAAGTCCCTGGCCTCGGGCGACGTCACCGGCGGCAACCTGAAGGCCGAGCAGCTGAAGAACATGTCCGGGGCCGACAAGGATAAGCTCAAGAACTCGGCGATGTTCAAGAACATGTCCGAGGCCGACAAGGCCAAGATGAAAGAGAAGTACAAGGCCATGATGGGCAAATAGGGCGGCAGGGCCGGGAGACAACCCAGCCGGAGGGGATCGCTCCCCTCCGGCTTTTCCGTTCGGGAGAGGCGCATGGGCCAGCCGGTGGAGATCCTCGATCGCTCCCGGCTGACGGGCAAGCTGAAG
>JBBTDR010000193.1:0-4770 GCA_038042665.1 Nitrospinota bacterium | reverse complement strand
CAAATAGGCGTGGGCCGAGCGGTAGCCGCCCTGGCAGAGGGGGGCGACCTCCTTGTCGGGGGCGAAGCCCCGGGGCTCGAGCAGGGCGCGCAGCTCGGCGGCGGGCTTCAGGGCGCCGTCCTTGGCGATGAATTGCGTCCACTCCAGGTGCGCGGAGCCGGGGATGGCGCCCCCGCGCGCGGCGCGCACGTTCTCGGCGTACCACTCGCCCTCCGAGCGGGTGTCGTGGACGCGCACATCGGGGTCCTTGAGGTGGTCCAGGATGTACTGGGCGGTGGCCAGGCGGCCCTCGGCGGGGGGCTTGAGGTGGCTGGCGAAGGCGGTGCGGAGGATGGCGCGCTCGCCCGCGGGGGCGTCGAAGGCGGTCTGGGCCATGGGCCAGGCCTCGCGCGTCACCGGATGGCCCGCGGCCCGCCAGGCGCCGAGGCCCCCGTCGAGCACGTGCACGTCCTCGTGGCCCAGGTACTCCAAGAACCAGAAGCCCCGCGCCGAGCGGAAGCCGGTGTTCTCCTGGTAGAAGACGACGGTCTTGCCGTAGTCCACCCCCCGGATTTCCATGAGGTAGGCGAGCATCCAGGTGAAGGCGGCGAGGGCCTGGGGCCGGGTGTCGTTCAGGGAGATGCCGTAGAGGTCGAGGTGGGCCGAGCCCTCGATGTGGCCGGCGCAGAAGTCGGGGGCGGGGCGGGTGTCGATGAGGACGAGGCCGTGGCCCTTCCGCTCCCCGATGCGCTCCTTGAGCTCCTGGGGGGTCCAGGCGAGGCCGGGATTGGCGTAGCCTTTGCCGGGCATGGATCGCCTCCTTTGAAAAATCGCGGGGGCGGGTTTCAAACCCGCCCCCACAGAATCCCTCGCCTCGGGGAAAAACGCTACGGCGCGTCCTTGGCGCAGCGGAAGCCGTAGGCGGGGAGCCTCCGGTCGGGCCGGTCGCCCGTGCGGCTCGCGGTGGTCATCTCCCCTTGCGCGTTCACCCAGGAGCCCCCGCGCAGGGTGCGGTAGATGATGCCGCCCCGGGCGAGGGGGGCGCCCTCGCCGGGGATGGGGCGGAAGGGGTCCTCCACCCACTCCCAGACGTTGCCCGAAAGATCCTCCACCCCGTGGAGGCTCGCCCCGCCGGGCCGGCGGCCCACGGTCTTGGGCCCCCCGGCGTTGGGGACGAGACCGTAGACCGCGTTGCGCTCCTCGAACTTGTCCCCCCAGGGGTAGAGCCGGCCCTCGGCGCCGGCGCGGGCGGCGTACTCCCACTCGGCCTCGGTGGGAAGGCGCTTGCCCGCCCAGCGGCAGAAGGCGCGCGCCTCGTCCCAGGTCACCCCCGCCACCGGCAGGGCGTGGCCCGCGAAGCGCGCGGCGTTCCAGAAGGGGGGCTCGGGGGCGCGGGCGGCGCGCACGAAGGCGCCGTACTGGGCGTTCGTCACCTCGAACTTGTCGAGGAGGAAGCTGCTCACCCGGACCCTCGCCGCCCCGTTGCGGCGGCGCGGGGGCGGGCCCATCTCGAACTCCCCGCCCGGGATGAGGGCCATGGCCTCGGTGGAGGAGGGCGGCGGGGAGGGGGCCGCCCCGGCCGGGGGCGCGAGCGCCTGGAGCAGGGGCTGGAGGATCGGCTCCAGCAGGGGGGTCCAGAGGAGCCCCTCCTCCGCCGGGGGCCGGGGGGGCGGCAGGTTGCGCATGGCGCGCTCGCGGAGGTGGTCGTCGATGTTGGCCAGCTCGGGCCAGCGGCCCGCGTCGAGGCCGCCGAGGAGCTGGAGGGCCCGCTCGCGCTCGCCGTAGCGGTAGTAGAGGTAGCCCAGCCCGCGGCGGGCGCTGCTGTCCCCGGCGTGGAGCTCGTGCGCCCAGCGGAAGAGGGGGAAGGCCTCGTCGGGGCGGTCGGTGTCGTAGAGGGTCCAGCCGAGGCCGGTGAGGGCGTGGAGGTGGTCCGGGGCGATCCGGAGGGCCTCGCGGAAGCTGCGCTCGGCCGCGGCGTAGTTCTCCAGGCGGTAGGCGCGCTCCCCGCGGTCGCTCAGCTCGACGGCCTGGAGGGGGGCCGGCTCCGGGGCCAGGGAGGCGGCGGGGGCGGCCCGGAGGCGCGCCGGGGGCGGCTGGACGGCGCACCCCGCGGCGAGCAGGAGGGCGAGCAGGCCCGGGGCGGCGCGCTTCAGGGGGTTATTTCTCACCCGCGCCGTTCCCGTTCTCCTCGACCCGCCCGAAGGCCGCGACGCGGTCGCCCGCGTGGAGGTCGATGAGGTGCACGCCCTGGGTGGCCCGGCCGATGAGGCGCACGTCCTTGGCCGGGAGGCGGATCATCTGGCCCTTGGTGGTGACGAGCATGATCTCGTCCTCGCCGGCCACGCTCCGCACCCCCACAACGGGGCCGTTCTTCTGGGTCACCTTGAGGTTGATGACGCCCTTGCCGCCCCGGTTGGTGATGCGGTAGTCGTCCACTCTGCCGCGCTTGCCGAAGCCCTGCTCGGTGGCGGTCATGATCACGCCGCCCTTGGAGACGATCTCCATGCCCACCACGCGGTCGCCCTTGGCGAGGGTGATGCCGCGCACCCCGCGCGCCTGGCGGCCCATGGAGCGCGCCTTGGCCTCGGGGAAGCGCAGGGCCTTGCCCATGCGGGTGCCGATGAAGATCTCCCGCGTGCCGTCGGTCTGGCCCACGCTGATGAGCTTGTCGCCCTTGTCGAGGTTGATGGCGATGATGCCGCCCGCGCGCGGGTGGCTGAAGGCGGTGAGCTCCGCCTTCTTGAGCACCCCGCTCTGGGTGACCATGACGATGTAGCGCTCGGGCTCGAACTTGCGCACGGCGAGGACCGCCGAGACGCTCTCGCCCGGGCCGAGCTGGAGGATGTTGACGATGGCCTTGCCCCGCGCGGCCCGGCCCGCCTGGGGGATCTCGTGGACCTTGAGCCAGTGGCAGCGGCCCCCGCTGGTGAAGATGAGGAGGTAGTCGTGGGTCGAGGCGATGAAGAGCTGCTCGACGTAGTCCTCCTCCTTGGTCCCCATGCCGATGACGCCCTTGCCGCCCCTCCGCTGGGAGCGGTAGAGGCTCACGGCGTTGCGCTTGATGTAGCCCGTGTTCGAGAGGGTGACCGCCATGTCCTCCTCGACGATCATGTCCTCGATGGCGATCTCGCCCGACTCGTCGGCGATCTGGGTGCGCCGGGGGTCGGCGAACCTCTTCTTGATCTCGAACAGCTCGTCCTTGATGAGCTGGGTCTGGAGGGCCCGCTCCGCCAGCACGCGCCGCAGGTGGGCGATGGCCTCCTGGAGCTCCTTGTGCTCCTCCTCGATCTTCTCGCGCTCGAGGCCCGTGAGGCGCTGGAGGCGCATCTCCAGGATGGCCTGGGCCTGGGCCTGGCTGAGGCCGAAGCCGGCCATGAGCCCGTCGCGCGCGGCCTCGGCGGTGCGGCTCTTGCGGATGAGGGCGATGACCCTGTCGATCTTGTCGAGGGCGATGCGGTAGCCCTCGAGGATGTGGGCCCGCTCCTCGGCCTTGCGCAGCTCGAAGCGGCTGCGGCGCAGCACCACCTCCCTGCGGAAGCGGAGGAAGTGCAGCATCATGTCCTGCACGCCGAGGACGCGCGGCTGGTTGTTCACCAGGGCGAGGAGGATGACCCCGAAGGTCGTCTGCATCTGGGTGAGCTTGTAGAGCTGGTTGAGCACGGCCCCGCCCACGGCGTCGCGCTTGAGCTCCAGGACGATGCGCATGCCCTTGCGGTCGCTCTCGTCGCGGACGTCGGAGATCTCGCGGATCTTCTGGTCGCGCACCAGCTCGGCGATGCGCTCGATGAGGCGGGCCTTGTTGAGGGCGTAGGGGATCTCGGTGACGACGATGGTCTGGCGCCCGGTGCGGGCGTCCACTTCGACGAGGGCCCTGGCGCGCAGCTGGATCTGCCCGCGGCCCGTCTTGTAGTAGTCGCGGATGCCCTGGCGCCCGTAGATGATGCCGGCCGTGGGGAAGTCCGGGCCCGGCATGGCCCGCATGATCTTCTCGATGGGCGCCTTCTCGTCGTCGAGCAGGAGCACGAGGGCGTCCACCAGCTCGCCCAGGTTGTGGGGCGGGATGTTGGTCGCCATGCCGACGGCGATGCCCGTCGAGCCGTTCAAGAGGAGGTTCGGCACGCGGGCGGGGAGGACGGCGGGCTCGGTCCGCGTGTTGTCGTAGTTGGGGATGAAGTCCACCGTCTCCTTGTCGATGTCGGCCAGCATGTTCTCGGCCAGCTCGGTCATGCGCGCCTCGGTGTAGCGCATGGCCGCCGGCGGGTCGCCGTCGACGGAGCCGAAGTTGCCCTGCCCGTCCACGAGCAGCCCGCGCAGGGAGAAGTCCTGGGCGAGGCGCGCGAGGGCGGGATAGACCACCGCCTCCCCGTGCGGGTGGTAGTTGCCGCTCACGTCGCCGCAGATCTTGGCGCACTTGCGGAACGCCTTGTTGTGCCCCAGGCCGAGATCGTTCAGGGTGGTGAGGATGCGCCGCTGGACGGGCTTGAGGCCGTCGCGCACATCGGGCAGGGCGCGCGAGATGATGACGCTCATGGCATAGTCCATGAACGAGGTGCTCATCTCTTGTTCGATGCTGACCGAACGGAGGTTCTCCGCCATGCTCTCCCGTGTCTCCTTGGGCGGCCTCGCCGGAGGGGCCGCCGGACGTGGGTCCGCGCCCTCGCGGGGGGCGCTTGGGGCACCGTGCGGCCGCAGTAGATTCTACCACGGACACACCCAAAAGTGCCATAAAAAACAATCACTTAAACCGGCCGCGGCGCCCGCGTCCCGCCCGGCCCCGCGGGGAGACGCCAT
>JBBTDR010000192.1:0-1220 GCA_038042665.1 Nitrospinota bacterium | reverse complement strand
CCGGAGTCCGGGGCCGAGATGGGCCAGGGCCGGCTCAAGGGCGCGATTGCCCCTTACTACGCCTCGCCCGTCGCGGCCGACGGCAAGATCTACATGGCGAGCGAAACGGGAAAGGTCGCGGTGCTTGCGCCGGGCGCCGAACCGCGCGGCCCGCCTTTCCCTCCGGATGAGCCCTTGGAACAGCCGCCAGGCCCGCGCATTGGGCACCCGCCAACGGGCCCGCCTCCGGCCACGGCGCCGTGGAAGTCCAATTTCCCCGTGCGTTCCACGTCAGCCGTTCCACCGCAAAAGAAGCTGTTCGATGGTGAAGCCCGGCCCCATGGCGAGGAGGAGGCCGTTGTCCCCCGCCTCCGCCTCGCCGGAGCGGAGGACCTCCTCCAAGATGACCAGGACCGAGCTCGATGACAGGTTCCCGTGCTCGCGGAGCACCTTCGCGGAGAAACGGAGGGATTCCTCCGGCAGGCCCAGCTCGCTGTGGTAGACCTCGAGGATGCGCTTGCCGCCCGGGTGGAAGACGAAGTGGCGGATGTCCTGGAGCGACAGGCCGTTGTCCCGCAGGAAGCCCTCGACCACGGGCTTGACCCGGGCCCGGACGGCGGAGGGGATCTCCTTCGAGAGGATGATCCGGAAGCCGCTGTTCGACAGATGGAACCCCATGAGGCCGGTCGTCCCGGGCAGGGTGGTGGTCCGGCAGTCCACGATCCGCGCCCCTGGCCGGCGTGTGTCCCCGGCGAGGACGGCGGCGGCGGCCCCGTCCCCGAAGATGGCGGCCGAGACGAGGTTGTCCATGGAGAGGTCGCCCGGCTGGAAGGTGAGGGTGGCCAGCTCCACCGAGAGGACCAGCGCCTTGTGCCGGGGGAAGGCGCGGAGGTACTCCGAGGCGCGCGCCAGGGCGGTGGCCCCCGCGGCGCAGCCCATCTCGGTCATGGGGAGGCGCTTGGTGTCCGGCCGCATCTCGAGGCGGTTGATGAGGTGGGCGTCCACCGAGGGGATCATGAACCCCGTGCAGGAGACGGAGATGATGAGGTCGATCTCCTCCGGGGCGACGCCCGCCTGGCCGAGGGCGCGGCGGGCCGCCTCCTCGGCCAGTTCGATGGCCTTTTGGGTATAGAGGTCATTCTTCTCCTCGAAGGAGCGTTCCCGGAACACCTCCTCGATGGGGACCGCCGAGGTGCGGGCCGCGACCTGGGAATTCCCGCACATGCGGAGAAGGCACTCCC
>JBBTDR010000191.1:0-1073 GCA_038042665.1 Nitrospinota bacterium | reverse complement strand
TCTTGTTCCTGGGCGCGGAGAAGGGCTACTTCAAGGAATTCGGCGTCGAGCCCGAGTTCGTGTTCTTCCAGGCGGCGCAGCCCATCGCCGTCGCGATCGCCTCGGGCGACCTCGAGGTCGGCGCGACGGGCCTCACCGCGGGGCTCTACGCCGCGCGCTCGAAGCTGAACGTCATGTGCTTCGAGAAGCTGGCGCCGGGCGGGGAGATCCTCAACACCGAGTACGTGGAGGACTACCCCGGCTTCGAGCTCGTCGGGGGCCAGGAGCTGGCCCAGAAGTTCGCCGACCACGCCCAGAAGTTCGGCCTGCGGATCGAGATGGAGGAGGTCACCGGGGTCCGCAAGGATGGGGACGACTTCCTCGTGAAGACCGACGCCCGGGAGTACCGCTGCGGGGCGGTCATCTACACCCCGGGCGGCCACCCCCGGAAGCTCGGCATCCCCGGTGAGCAGAAGTACGCGGGCAAGGGGGTGAGCTACTGTGCGCTCTGCGACGGAGCGTTTTTCCAGGACGAGGTCATCACCGTGGTCGGCGGGGGCAACAGCGCCGTCGAGGAGGGGATGTTCCTCACCAAGTACGGCACGAAGGTCTACCTCATCCACCGGCGGGACAAGTTCCGGGCCCACGCCGTCGCGGTGGACAGGATCAAGGAGAGCTCCAAGGTCGAGGTCATCCTCGACACCGTGCCCGAGGAGGTGATCGGGGACGGGCGGGAGATGAAGAAGCTCCGCGTCCGCAACGTCAAGACGGGCGAGAGGCGGGAGATCGAGGCCCAGGGCCTCTTCGTCTTCATCGGCTTCATCCCGAACACCGACCTCATCCAGGGCGATCCGGAGAAGGACGAGGGCGGGTTCCTCATCACCGACCCGAACATGCAGACGAGCATCCCCGGCCTGTTCGCCGCGGGGGATTGCCGGAGCCAGCTCATCCGCCAGATCACCAACGCGGTGGGGGACGCCACCACCGCCGCCGTCGCGGCCGAGAAGTACCTCGAGGCCCAGGCGGAGGGGAAAAAGCGCAAGCGAGAGGCCGCCGCGGCCTCCTGAGACCCCGCCCCGCGCGCGGGGCGGTCG
>JBBTDR010000190.1:0-3852 GCA_038042665.1 Nitrospinota bacterium | reverse complement strand
GGCTGGGACTGCCACGGCCTCCCCATCGAGCACCAGGTGGACCGCGAGCTGGGCGCGCGCCGCTTTGACGTGGGCCCGGTCGAGAAGCGCCGCCTCTGCCGCGCCTACGCCGAGAAGTTCATCGGGGTCCAGCGCGGGGAGTTCAAGCGCCTCGGGGTCTTCGGGGACTGGGAGCGCCCCTACCTCACCATGAGCTGCGAGTACGAGGCGGCCACCGTGCGCGAGCTCGCGCGCTTCATGGAGCGGGGGAGCGTCTACCGGGGCCTGAAGCCCGTCCACTGGGCGCCGGGGCTGCGCACCGCGCTGGCCGAGGCCGAGGTGGAGTACCAGGAGGTCACCACCCCGAGCGTCTATGTGCGCTTTCCCCTGAGTGAGGAGCAGAAGAAGGCGTGGGAGGCGAGGATCCCCAGCCTCAAGGGCAAGCTAACTGGACATCCAGTGAGCGTCCTCATATGGACCACTACTCCCTGGACGCTTCCAGCCAATCTGGCCTTAGCCTTTAATAAGCAACTGGATTACAGGGCGTATCAGTGGGGAGATGAAATTTTAATCTTTTGCGATTATTTTCAGAGCAAAATTTTAAGGCTAGCTGCTGAACAGACGGGCAAAGAGGTTTCATTCAAGTTAAGAGGGGAACCTTTCAGCGGGGGTCGGGTAGAATATCTTAGTGAGGGCAAAGTAAAGCATCTTCAGGTGCGTCATCCATGGCTTGATCGCGACATACCCTGTGTCCTTGCCGGCTACGTCACCCTCGACCAGGGCACGGGCGTGGTGCACACCGCTCCCGGCCACGGGCGGGACGACTACGAGACCGGGGTCCAGTACGGCCTGGAGGTGTACAGCCCGGTGGACGACGACGGGAAGTTCACCCCCGAGATCGAGCACTTCGCGGGGATGTTCGTCTTCGACGCCGACCCCAAGATCGTCGCCCTGCTCAGGGAGCGGGGGATGCTCCTCGCCGCCGAGGACTACCGCCACCCCTATCCCCACGACTGGCGCAGCCACCGGCCCACCATCTTCCGGGCCACGCCCCAGTGGTTCATCTCGATGGAGCACGGGGAGCTGCGGCGGCGCGCCCTGGAGGAGATCCGCAAGGTGAAGTGGGTGCCTTCTTGGGGCGAGGAGCGCATCTACGGGATGATCGAGAACCGCCCCGACTGGTGCATCTCGCGCCAGCGCGCCTGGGGCGTGCCCATCGTGGCCTTCCACTGCACGGGCTGCGGCCAGGTCGCCGCGGACCCCCAGGTGGCCCACGCCGTCGCCGATCGGATGGAGACCGGGGGCGGGGCCGACCTCTGGTTCGAGAAGGAGGCGGCCGACCTCCTCCCGCCGGGCTACAAGTGCGCCAAGTGCGGCGGTGCCTCCTTCAAGAAGGAGGAGGACATCCTCGACGTGTGGTTCGACTCGGGGGTGAGTCAGGCCGCTGTCCTCGCGAGGCATCCCGACCTCACCTGGCCCTGCGACATGTACTTGGAGGGGAGCGACCAGCACCGCGGCTGGTTCCACAGCTCCCTCCTCGCCGCCGTCGGGGTGAAGGGCGCCGCCCCCTACCGCGAGGTCTTGACCCACGGCTACGTGGTGGACGGCCAGGGCCGCAAGATGAGCAAGAGCCTGGGCAACACCATCGCCCCCGAGGAGGTCATCAAGAAGTACGGCGCCGAGGTGCTCCGCCTCTGGGTGGCGGGGGAGAACTACCGCGAGGACATCCGCATCTCCCCGCAAATCCTCGAGCGGCTGGCCGAGGCCTACCGCCGCATCCGCAACACCTGCCGCTTCCTCCTGGGGAACCTCCAGGACTACGCCGCCTTCGACCCCGGGGCCGACACGGTGCCCCTGGCCGGGCGGCCCGAGATCGACCGCCTCATCCTGAGCCGTCTGGACCGGCTCATCGAGCGCGTGCGGCGGGCCTACGACGAGTACGAGTTTCACATGGTCTTCCACGCCCTGAACAATTTCTGCTCGGTGGACCTCTCCTCCTTCTACCTGGACGTGCTCAAGGACCGCCTCTACGTCGCGCTTCCCCGGGACGCGGGGCGCCTCGCCGGCCTCGGCACCCTGCACGAGATCCTGGACGCCCTCCTGCGCCTCATGGCCCCGGTCCTCACCTTCACGGCGGAGGAGGCCTACCAGCTCACCCCGAGGCTCCACGGCGCGAGCGTCCACCTGGCCCCCATGCCCGAGGCGGACCCCGCCCGGCGCGACCCCGCGCTCGAGGAGAAGTGGGAGCCCCTGCTGCGCGTGCGCGGCGAGGTGCTGAAGGCGCTGGAGCTGGCCCGCCAGGGCCAGGGGAAGGGCAAGGGCGGCTCCCTCAACTTCGAGGTGCGCCTCTGGGCGCCCGGGCCCCTGCGCGCCAAGCTCGCCCCCCTCGCCCAAGAGATGGAGGATGTCTTCATCGTCTCCCGGGCCCGCCTCGCCGAGGGCGCCGAGGCCCCCGCCGGGGCCTACCGCAGCGAGGAGGTGGAGGGCCTCGCCGTCCTCGTGGCCGAGGCCCGGGGGAAGAAGTGCGCCATGTCCTGGAAGGTGACCGAGGACGTGGGCTTCGACCCGCGCTTCCCCGACCTCTCGGCCCGCTGTGCCCGCATCGCGGCCCAGGCGCTCGCGTGAAAGCCCTCCCGTGAACCAGCCGCCCTTCGGCTCTGCGCAGGGCCGTGAGCTCGCCGAACGGCCGCGCCTGGGGCCCTTCCTGACCTTCGCGGCCCTCTTCGCCCTGGCCGACCAGCTCCTCAAGTGGGCGGTCATCGCCTCCTTCCAGCTGCGCGAGAGCCGCACCGTCGTCCCGGGCTTCGCCAGCCTCACCTACCTCCGGAACCGGGGCGGCGCCTTCAGCTTCCTCTCGGACCTGCCCGAGGGGTGGGGGAGGGTCTTCTTCATCCTCGCCACCCTCGCGGCCCTGGGCTTCGTCCTCTACCTCTACCGCCGGAACCCGCCCGCCACCCGCTGGGGGCGGTGGGGGCTCGCCTCTGTCTTCGGGGGCGGGGTGGGCAACCTGATCGACCGCGCCCTCCGCGGCGAGGTCATCGACTTCATCGACCTCCACCTCAAGGGCCACCACTGGCCCGCGTTCAACCTGGCGGACTCGGGGATCAGCGTGGGCGTCGCGCTCCTCGCCCTGGATATACTCTTCCACCGCGCCCCTCCCCCGGAGGACGGCGCGGAGGCCTAGGAGGGCAGGGATGCTGGAACCTTTCCTGTTTCCGGCGGCCGTGCGGGCCCGCGCCTACGCCCGGCGCCACCTGCTGCGCTCGCTCGTCTTCTGGGGGAGCGGGGCGATCCTCGCCCTCACCGTCCTCGGCGCCTGGTTCGCCTCCCTCGCCCTCGCGGGGGAGGGGGAGCCCGCCCTCCTCATCGGGGGGACGCTCGCCCTCGCCCTCTCCTCCTGGAAGGGCGCCCTCGCCGCCCTCGACCTCTGGGAGAAGCCCCTCCTCTTCGAGGGCCGGGTGGCCGGGAAGGCCGCCTCCCCCTTCTGGAACCGCCTGACCTTCCTCGAGGACAAGTACTACCTTCGCCTCGAGCGCGGCCCGGCCATGCGCCCCCTCGCCCTCGGGACGGGGCGGGAGGTCCAGGGGGGCTGGTTCCTCGCCGCGCGCGGCTACCATGAGATCCTCAGCCCCGGCGACGGGGTGCGCGGCGCCCTCCACCGCCGCACCCGCCTCGTCGCCCGCCTGGTGAAGCCCTAGGGGCGGCCCATGGCAGCGGGCGAACGCCTTCAACTCACCTGCGCGGAGGGCGCCCCGCGCCTCGACACCTTCCTCGCCGCGAATCTCCCCCAGTTCTCCCGCGCGCGCCTCCAGGCCCTCGTCAAGGGCGGCCAAGTCCAAGTGGAGGGGAGGCCCGCCGCCAAGGCGGGCCAGG
>JBBTDR010000189.1:0-2263 GCA_038042665.1 Nitrospinota bacterium | reverse complement strand
GGTGGACACGGGCCCCATCCTCCTTCAGGCGGCGGTACCCGTGCTGCCGGGGGACGACGAGGAGGGCCTCTCGGCCCGCATCCTGGCCTTCGAGCACCGCATCTACCCCCTGGCCGTGCGCCTCATCGCCGAGGGGAGGGTGCGCCTGGAGGGGCGGAGGGTCCTCATCGAGGGGGCGGCGGGGGAGGGGGGGGGCTTCATCTCCCCGCCCCTCGCGGGCGCCTGAGCCTTCAGGCCCGGCGCGAAAGGGCCGTGTCCCAATTTGGAATGGATTGGCCTCTCATGTTGCAGGGGCGGTTCGCGAACCGCCCCTACCCTCAGGACAGGCCCCGCGAGGGAGCGGCGGTTCAACCAGCCGATTCCCCGCGCCGATGGCGCCCCGAATACAGGAAAAAGCGGTGAATTGGGGCACCCCCCGCGAAAGGGTTTTCTTGACAGCCCCGGGGGGGCTTCCTAGAATCGGACCCCGGTGGCCGTTTGCCGCCATGCCTTTCGCCAGGAGGACCTCCGATTCGGCGGCTTTGTCGCGCGTCCTTTCTTCTCCCGGCCGTTTTCCTCCTCGGCATCACGGCTGCCCTGGGAGCGGGGCCCTCCGCGGAGGCGCCGCCCCGGCCGGAGGACCTCATCGCCTCGCTCCAGAAGAAATACGAGGCGACGCGCACCCTGGCGGCGGAGCTCGATCAGGAGAACGAGCTGCGCTCCCTGGGCCAGACCACGCGGTCGCGGGGCACCGTCCATCTCGAGAAGCCGGGGCGCATCCGGGTGGAGTACACCGAGCCCGAGGCGCAGCTCATCGTGGCGGACGGAAACCAGCTCTGGGTGTACACCCCCCGCCTGAAGCAGGTGATCGCGAGCGGGATCGGCGGGGCGCCCTCGGCTCCCTTCCTGTTCCTCGCGGGGCGGGGCGAGCTGAGCCAGACCTTCGAGGTGAAGGTGGAGGACTACGGGACCCCCCCCCGCGCCGAGGGGGCCTGGCGGGCGGGGCAGCCCCACCGCCTCTCCCTCACGCCCCGGCAGCCCCAGGCCGGTTTTCAGCAGATGTGGATCGAGGTGGACCCCCAGAGCTTCCAGATCACCGCCCTGGAGTACACGGACCCGCTGGGGAACCGGAGCCGGATGCGCTTCTCCCGGATCCGGGAGGGGGAGAGCCTCCCGGCCTCCCTCTTTCAGTTCGAAGTGCCGCAGGGCGCCGAGGTGCTCCGGCTTCCGGGGCAGGGCGCGCCTGGCCGCTGAGAGGTGGATGAATTGGCTCAAGTGATGACGTTGCCGATGTGGGATTGGGTCCTGGGCTTCGGCCAGACCGTCTTCTGGGCGGTGGCCGTGCTGGGGGCCCTCATCTTCGTCCACGAGCTGGGCCACCACCTGGCCGCCAAGAAGCTGGGGATCGGGGTGGTCACCTTCTCCCTGGGCTTCGGGCGCAAGCTCTGGAGCTTCCAGCGGGGGGAGACCGAGTACCGCCTCTCCCTCGTCCCCCTGGGCGGCTACGTCAAGCTCATGGGGGAGGACCCCGAGGCGGGCGAGGAGCCCCCCAAGGAACCCGAGCGGTCCTTCCACCTGCGGCCGGTGAGCCACCGCTTCCTCGTCATCGCGGCGGGGCCGCTGGCCAACGTCGCGGCCGCCCTCGTCCTGAGCTGGCTCCTTCACATGGGCGGAATTCCCATGCCCGGCACCTGGGTGGGCGGGGTGCTCCCCAACTCGCCCGCGGCGGCGGCCGGCCTCCGGGCCGGGGACCACATCGTGGCCATCGAGGGGAAGCCCGTCCGGAAATGGAATGATCTCGTCGAGACCGTGCGCCAGAGCGCGGGGAAGAAGCTCACCCTGGGGGTGGACCGCGCCGGGGCCAAGCTCTCCCTCCCCGTCACCCCCACCTCCAAGGGAGAGGATGGGCGGGAGATCGGCCACGGCCGGATCGGCATCAGCCTGGGGGAGGGCGTGATCACCGAACACTACGGCCCCATCGAGGCCGCCGGCCAGAGCCTCCTCCAGAACTACCGCATCGTCCGGCTCACCGTGGTCTCCCTCTACGCCATGATCGCGCGCATCATCCCGGCCGACATCGGAGGGCCCATCCGCATCTCGGTGGTTGCCGCCGAGCAGGCCCAGCGCGGGCTCCCCTACCTCGCCATGTTCACCATCCTGCTGAGCATCAACCTGGCCATCCTGAACCTGCTGCCCATCCCCATCCTGGACGGCGGACACATCCTCTTCCTCGGCATCGAGGCCCTGCGGGGCCGGCCCCTGAGCCTCCGGGTGCGGGAGACGG
>JBBTDR010000188.1:0-4153 GCA_038042665.1 Nitrospinota bacterium | reverse complement strand
ACTCAAGATCACCAGCATCGCCGACGTGACGCCGATTCCGCATAACGGCTGCCGGCCGCGTAAGCGGCGCCGGGTGTAGGGCCGGAGCAGAGAGGGGGTAACCGGTTTGGCTCGATACAAGGATTCAGTCTGCCGCCTGTGCCGCCGCGAGAACATGAAGCTCTTCTTGAAGGGAGACCGCTGCCTCGGGGACAAGTGCTCCTTCGAGAAGCGCAGCTTCCCTCCGGGGCAGCACGGCGCCGCCCGTTCCCGCGGCAAGGTGAGCGAGTACGGCCTCCAGCTGCGCGAGAAGCAGAAGGTGCGGCGCATCTACGGCATGCTCGAGCGCCCCTTCCGGCGCTACTACGCCGAGGCCTCGCGGCAGAGGGGCGTCACCGGCGACAACCTCATGCGGCTCCTCGAGCTTCGCCTGGACAACGCGGTCTTCCGGGCGAGCTTCGCCGAGTCCCGCCAGCAGGCGCGGCAGTTCGTGGCTCACAGCCACGTGACCGTGAACGGCCGGAAGGTGAACCGGCCGTCCTACCTCCTCAAGAAGGGCGACGTGCTCGCCATCAAGGAGAAGAGCAAGAAGAACGAAGTTGTCCAGCGGAGCGCGGAGAAGGGCAGGGCGCGCGGCGTCCCCGCCTGGCTCGACGTGGACCTCACCGATATGCAGGCAAGGGTGCTCGAGCTGCCCGGTCTGGCCGACGTTCAGCTTGAAGTGAACGTGCAGCAGATCGTCGAGCTCTATTCCAAGTAAACGACGCATGGCGGCGGGCGCCGCCGTCGCCGACAGGGCGCCGAAAAGGGCGGATCGCCCCCGGAGGGCCAAGGCAAATGAGTCAGTACGCGGACTTGGTCAAGCCGTCTGGCCTTGAGACGGAGAAGGAATCGCTGACCAGCACGTTCGGCAGGTTCATCGCCGAGCCGCTCGAGCGCGGCTACGGCATCACCCTGGGCAACGCGCTTCGGCGCGTGATCCTCTCCTCGCTCCAGGGGGGCGCCTTCACGGCGCTCCGGATCGAGGGGGTGTACCACGAGTTCTCCTCCGTCCCGGGCGTGATGGAGGACGTGACCGACATCATCCTCAACCTCAAGGAAGTGGTCATCAAGGTCGAGACCGACCAGCTTCCCGCGCGCCTCACCTACCGCCACAAGGGCTCGGCCAGCGAGTTCAAGGCGGGCGACATCCAGGCGCCGCCGGGGGTGCGGATCCTCAACCCCGGGCTCCACATCGCCACCCTCAACGAGGAGGCCGACCTGGACGTGGAGCTCGTGGCCAGCGTGGGCCGCGGCTACGTGCCCGCAGAGCGCAACGCCGACCCCGCCCTGGGCCCGCAGTTCATCCCCATGGACTCGGTGTTCTCCCCCATCCGGCGCTGCGCCTTCGGGGTGGAGAAGACCCGCGTCGGGGACATCACCGACTATGACAAGCTCATCCTCGACGTCGTGACCGACGGCACCATCGCCCCGGTGGACGGCGTGGCCTACGCGGCGAAGATCCTGAAGGACAACCTTCAGATCTTCATCAACTTCGAGGAGGAGGAGGCGCCCAAGGCCCCCGAGGTGGACGAGCGGCGCCAGCGGCTGGTCGAGAACCTGCGTCGGAGCGTCGAGGAGCTCGAGCTCTCCGTGCGCAGCTACAACTGCCTCAAGAACGCGCGCATCCACACCATCGGCGACCTCGTTCAGAAGAGCGAGGGCGAGATGCTCAAGACGCGCAATTTCGGCCGCAAGAGCCTGAACGAGATCCGGGAGATCCTCGGCGGCATGGGGCTCTCCCTCGGCATGGACCTGACCCAGCTGCGGATCAACCCGCAGGAGCTGATCCGGCCGGACGAGCAAGAGTAGGGGAACGCCATGCGCCATCTCAGGACGGGAAGGAAGCTCGGCCGCACCAGCAAGCACCGCATCGCCATGACGCGGAACCTCGTCACCTCGCTCCTCGACGAGGAGCGGGTCCGGACGACCCTCGCCAAGGCGAAGGAGGTGCGCCGCCACGCCGAGAGGATCATCACCATCGGCCGGCGGGGCGGCCTCCATGCCCGCCGGCTGGCCGCGGCCTACCTCAAGACCCCCGCCGCGGTGAAGAAACTCATCGAGACCATCGGCCCCCGCTACAAGGACCGGCCCGGCGGCTACACGCGCATCCTCCGCCTGCCGCCCCGGCCCGGCGATGCCGCGCCGATGGCCATCCTTGAGCTCGTGGACCGCGACACCTCGCGCGATCAGGCCCGGTCGGCGCGCCGCCAGAAGAAGCAGGAGGCCCAGGGGGATCAGGCCGCCTCCTGAGTAGAGTCCCTTCGACCCAAAAGAGGGAGAGCCCACAGCCCGCGGCTCTCCCTCTTCTTTTTCCGGGAGGAGCCGCGCGATGTCCGAGCCCAGGGGCCGCCCCGACGCCGACGCCTGCTTCGTCTGCGGTCCCGCCAACCCGATCGGCCTGAAGCTCAACTTCCGGCTGGAAGGGGACGCGTGCCTGTCGGAGTTCACGCCCCAGGCGCTCCACCAGGGCTACGACGGCGTCACCCACGGCGGCATCCTCTTCAGCGCCCTGGACGACGTGATGGCGAACTGGCTCTTCCTCCGCGGGGCGCGCGCCTACACGGCGAAGGGGGAGATCCGCTACCGCGAACCCGTGCCGGTCGGGACGCCGCTGCGCCTGGAGGGGCGCCTCAAGGCCGCCAAGGGCCGCTTCGTCACCCTCGAGGGCCGCGCCCTGCGCGCGGAGGACGGCGCCGTGGTGGCCGAGACCGAGAGCGTCTTCCACGTGGTGGACCCGGGGCAGGGGGGATGGCCATGATCGTGGGGGTCCCGAAGGAGATCAAGAAGGACGAGCACCGCATCGCCCTCTCGCCGAGCGCGGTGGAGGCCTTGGCCTCCGCCGGCCACACCGTCCTCATCGAGCGGGGCGGGGGGCTGGGGGCGGGGCTCGCCGACCGCGAGTCCGAGGCGGCCGGGGGGCGCATCGTCCCCACGGCGGCCGAGGTGTGGCGCAGGTCCCAGATGGTGGTGAAGGTGAAGGAGCCCCTCAGGGCCGAGCGCGCCCGCATGCGGGAGGGCCAGACCCTCTTCGCCTTCCTCCACCTGGCCGCCGCGTGGCCGCTGGCCCGCGACCTGGTGAAGAAGCGGGTGCGGGCCATCGCCTTCGAGACCGTCCGCACCGCCAACGGGGCGCTCCCCCTGCTCCAGCCCATGAGCGAGATCGCGGGCCGCATGGCCGTCCAGGAGGGGGCGAAGTACCTGGAGAAGAGCATGGGGGGGCGGGGCATCCTGCTCTCGGGGGCGCCGGGGGTCTCGCGCGGGAACGTGGTCATCCTGGGGGCCGGGATGGTCGGGAAGAACGCGGCCAAGATCGCCGTGGGCCTGAACGCCGACGTCACCGTGCTCGACGTGAACCACTCCCGCCTCGAATACGTGGACGACATCTTCGGGGGCCGGGTGAAGACCCTGGCCTCCACCCGCTTCTCCATCCGCGAGGCGGTGCGGGGGGCGGACATCCTCATCGGTGCCGTCCTCATCCCCGGGGCCCGGGCCCCCCGCCTCGTCCCCCGCTCCCTGGTCAAGCAGATGAACGAGGGATCCGTCATCGTGGACGTGGCGGTGGACCAGGGGGGCTGCGTCGAGACCATCCGCCCCACCTACCACTCCAGGCCCACCTACCTCGTGGAGGGGGTCATCCACTACGGGGTGGCCAACATGCCGGGGGCCGTGCCGCGCACGAGCACCTTCGCCCTCTCGAACGCCATCCTGCCCTACGCCCTCGATCTCGCGAACCTGGGGGCGGCCGAGGCCGTGCGGGCCTTCCCCGAGCTGGCCGAGGGGCTGAACGTGGCCGAGGGCCGCGTCACCCACCCCGCCGTCGCCGAGGCGGTGGGGATGAAGTACACCCCGGCGGGGGAGGTGTTTTGAGGGCGTTTATTTAAATCATGAAGAGGATTTAAAGACGTTGTGTCTGGATTGTCACCCTGAGCGCAGCGAAGGGTCTTCGAGGGTGGCGATGAGCGTAGATTCTTCGCTTCGCTCAGAATGACAGCCTGGATAGCGGCCTTCCTCCCTCTCCCTCCGGGAGAGGGTTTTCTGTGCCCCCTGCGTGTTTCGCCGAAAATCCGTAGGGGCGACCGGCCGGTCGCCCCTACATTTTTCGTCGCGGCAAGATAATTCCCTACACCACCCC
>JBBTDR010000187.1:0-4770 GCA_038042665.1 Nitrospinota bacterium | reverse complement strand
GCTCCAGAAGGGGGAGGCGAAGATTATGCCCCACTCGTGGGCCGTGTGGGCGGGCATCTCCCACTCATTCCCACAGGAGGCGAACGGCGGCCAGGGCCGACAGCGCGAGGACGCCGAGATTGTAGGCGCGCTGGGGTGCCCAATCCAGGGCTCGTTTCCCGAGCCATGTGCCGGCGAGGGTGAGCGGGAGGGCCAGGAGGCTGGTGACGAGCATCTTCAGGTTGACGATCCCCCCGATCCAGTAGGAGGAGAGCTTCACCGGGTTGAGGAAGATCCAGACGCCGATGATGGAGGCGACGAGGGGGACCTTGGTCAGGCCCTGGCTCAGGAAGAAGAGGTTCAGGATGAGGCCGCCCGAGTGAAACAGGGCGCTCACCGTGCCGCCGAGGAGGCCGATCGCGACCCCCATCCCGAGGCCGATCCGGGGCGGCTGTTTCTCCCCCCCGAACTCCTGCCAGGCCTGGAGCCCCGTGAAGAGGAGGCAGACCATCCCGAGGCCCTTGCGCAGCCAATACTCGGGCATATAGACGAGGAGGGTGGCGCCGATGATGATCCCGAAGAAGAACCCGGGGATCATCAACTTCACCAGCCGGGCGTCCCATTTCTTCCAGAAGAACCGGATGGCGAAATAGTCGCTGAGCCACATCTGGATGGCGATGATGCCGAAGACGAACCGCGTGGGCCAGAAGAGCACCAGCACCGGCACCAGGAGGCTCGCGATGGCCATGCCGAAAGTGGCCTTGAAGAAACCCACGAAGAAGGCGGCCAGGAGGATGGCCAGGATGTCGTGGGGTTCGAGAAACAAGGGAAGCCCTTTGCCGCGATGGCCGGGGAGAAGGTTCTTCCTCGCCCGGAGCGGGGGCCTGGGCGGCGCGCACCGGCCGGGCTTCCTGGGCGCAGGCGGGGGAGCTTACGCCGCCGGGGGAGCGGCCCGCAAGCGGGGCCGGCCCCCTTCCCCAAGGGTGGCAACGGGCCGGTGGTTCCGCCTCCCCGCGGGTTCGCTTGAATCGGCGGGGGGCCTCCTGTAGGATTCCCCGTCCGACTCACCGGACCCACGAGGAGGCGCTGGTCATCGAGACTGCCCGTAAGGACGCCGGTTCCGCGCCGGCGGCTCAAACCTCTCCCAGGATGAAGATCCCCTTCGTCGACCTGCTTCCCCAGTACCTGGAAGTGAAGCGGGCGGTGGACGACGGCCTTGCCCAGCTCATCGGTTCCTCCTCGTTCATCGGGGGCGGGCCGGTCCGGGAGTTCGAGGCCGCCCTCGCCAAGGAGGAGGAGCGCGGGTTCGCCGTCGGGGTGAAGAGCGGCACCGCCGCCCTCCAGCTCGTCTTCGAGGGGCTCGATCTGCCCCCCGGCTCCGAGATCATCACCACCACCCACACCGCCGTGCCCACCGTCGAGGCCATCCTTCGGGCGGGCTGCAAGGCCGTGCTCTGCGACATCCACCCCGGGACCTACCAGCTCTCCGCCGGGGCCGCCGCCGCCGCCGTGGGCCCCCGGACGGCCGTCCTCCTCCCGGTCCACCTCTACGGCTTCCCCGCCCCCCTGCGGGAGCTCTCGGCCCTGGCCGGGCGCAAGGGGCTCACCCTCGTCGAGGACGTGGCCCAGGCCCAGGGGGCCCGCCTGGACGGCCGGCGGGTGGGGACGTGGGGGGCGGCGGCCTGCTTCTCCTTCTTCCCCTCGAAGTGCCTGGGCGGCTTCGGGGACAGCGGCGCCGTGACCACCGACCAGGAAGCGCTGGCTTCGCGGGTCCGGGCCCTCTCGAACCACGGGCGCCACGAGAAGTTCACCCACGAGGTGGTGGGAGTGAACGAGCGGATCGACACCCTCCAGGCGGTGGTGCTCTCCGCCAAGCTGCCCCGGCTGGGGGAGTGGAACGCCATGCGCCGCCGGGCGGCCGGGTGGTACATGGAGGGGCTGGCCGGGGTGGGGGACGTCGTCCTCCCCCAGGCGCCGGAGGGCGCCGAGGCCGCCTGGCACCTCTTCGTCATCCGCACCGGGGAGCGAGACGCTCTGGCCAAGCACCTCGCCGGCCGGGGGGTGCAGACGGGGATGCACTACCCCGTCCCCGTGCACCTGCACCCCGCCTACGAATCCCTGGGCTACCGCAAGGGATCGTTCCCGGAGGCCGAGGCCGCCTGCGGCTCCATCCTCTCCCTGCCCATCTATCCGCACATCACGGAAGCGCAGGTCGCCTACGTGGTGGAGCAGGTCGCCGGCCATTTCGGGAAATGAGATGGCGACGGCTTCGCCGGCGGACGCCTCCCGCGTCCCCGCCTGGGCTTTCCCGGCGCTCCTGATCGTTCCGCTCCTCCTCATCTGGCTGAACCTGGGCGGCGGGGTGGAGAAGCTGCCCGTCGAGCGCCGCAGCCGCGCGATCGTGCGCACCATGGCGCAGACCGGGGACTGGCTCGTCCCCCGGGTGGACGGCAAGCCCTTCCTCTCCAAGCCCCCCCTCTACCACTGGATCGGGGCGGCGGCCTCCCGCCTCAGGGGGGAGGCGGACTGGTGGGCCGTCCGCTTCCCCTCGGCCCTCGCGGCCGTGGCCGTGCTGGGGCTCACCCTGGCCTGGGGCTGGGTGCTGGGCGGGCCCGCCCTCGGGGTGGCGGCGGCCCTGAGCACGGGCTCGATGTCGCTCTTCCTCATCATGGCCCGGCGCGGGGCGACCGACATGGTGTTCTCCGCCCTGTGCGTGGCGGCGCTCTTTCTCTTCGAGCGCATCTGGCGGGGACGGAGGAAGGGCCTCCTCCCCGCCTTCGCCCTGGCGGTGGGACTCGCCATGCTCGCCAAGGGCACTCCCGTGCTGCTGGTGGTGCTGGCGCCGGTCGCCCTCGCCCTGACCCTGCGCCGGGGCTGGCGGGAGGCGCTTCGCCGGGAGGTGCTCCTCTGGCTCGCCGCCGCCGCCGCGCTGGGGGCCTCCTGGTATGTGGCGATCTTCATCCAGATGCCCCGGGAGGCGCTCTTCTGGGCCGCCCTCGAGGGGTTCCAGCCCGTGGCGGTGGAGGCCGTGGGCCACACGGGGCGCCACTTCCGGCCCTTCTGGTACTACTTCTACCGGATCTGGGACATCGCCCTGCCGGCGAGCGCCTTCCTCCCCTTGACGGTCTGGCACGTCTGGCGGGCGGGGCGCTGGCGGGGGGTGGGGGAGTGGCCCTTCGTGGTCTGGTCGTTCGTCCTGCTGTGGGCCCTGTTCACCCTCCTCCCCGCCAAGCAGCCCCACTACTTCCTGCCCCTCTTGCCCCTGCTGGGGCTGATGATGGGGGACGCCCTCCTGGCCTGCCTGGCGGAGGCTGGGGAGAGCCCCGCCGGGAAATTCCTGGCCCTCTCCCTGGGGGCCCTCGTCGTTCTCCTGGCGGGGGTGTGGGCGGCCGGACTCTACTACGCGGTGGTCTTCGCGGAGGTGAAAACCGCCCTCGCCTGGGCGGGCCTCCTGGCCGGGGCGGGGGGGCTCGCCCTGACCGCCTGGTGGTGGCGCCGGAGGCAGAGCCTCTGGGCGTGCCTGGGGGCGGTGGTGGTTGTCGGATGCCTGGGGGTTGTCTATTTTGGCAGCTTCGAGGAGTGGAAGTCCCTCGACCGGCGGGAGGACCGGGCCCCCGCGGCCGCCCCCGCGCCCGGGAGGGGGGCCGCTCCCGCGCCTCCCGGCCGCTCACCGGAGGGGACCCGCAGGCCATGAGGGGCATCGAGCTCCGGGGCTCGCTCAGCGTCGTCATCCCCTGCCACAACGAGGAGGGGAACGTCGAGGCCCTCTGGGCCGAGCTCCGGCCCGTGCTCGAGGAGCTGGGCCGGGAGTGGGAGGTGATCTTCGTGGACGACGCCAGCACGGACGCCACCCTGGCCCGGCTGCGCCGCCTGGAGTCCAGGGAGGAGGGGGTCCGGGTGGTCACCCACGCCCGGAACCTGGGGGAGAGCGCCGCCCAGCTGAGCGGCTTCGCCGCCGCCCGCGGGGAGCTGGTGGCCACCATGGACGCCGACCTCCAGAACGACCCGAAGGACCTCCCCCGCCTCATCGAGGCCCTGGGAGAGGCCGGGGCGGTGTGCGGGGTCCGGCCCCGGCGGGCGGACACCCGGCTCAAGCAGTTCTCCACCTGGGCCGCCAACGCCTTCCGGAGCAAGCTCCTCAAGGACGGCATCCTGGACGCCGGATGCACCTACCGGGTCTTCCGCCGCAAGGCCCTGGTCCAGCTCATCCCCTTCCGGGGGCTCCACCGCTTCCTCCCCACCCTCCTCCAGGCCCACGGGTGGGAGGTCCGCCAGATCGAGGTGGCCGACCGGCTCCGCCGGGCGGGGGTCTCGAAGTACGGCCTCCGGAACCGGGTCTTCGTGGGCTTCATCGACACGCTGGCCATCCTTTGGTATCAACGGAGGCACATTCCGCCCCCGCCGGGGTAGGAAGCCGCCTCGGCTCCCTCCGGGCGGGGCGCCGCCATCGGAGGGTTCGATGTTCCTGGGCTTCGATTTTGGGCCGTGGGAGATCTTCGGCCTGCTGGGGAACGCCTGCTTCGGCAGCCGGTTCATCGTCCAATGGGTCCACAGCGAGCGGGTGGGAAGGAGCGAGGTGCCCGTCATCTTCTGGTACCTGAGCCTCGCGGGCTCCATCGTCCTCCTCGTCTATTTTTTCCAGCGGAGGAGCATCATCGGCGTGCTGGCCTACCTCCCCAACTTCGTCCCCTACATCCGGAACCTGATGCTCATCGCGCGGGAGAAGCGCGAGGGAGCGGCGGGCGGCTCCTAGGGTGAGGCCCATGTCCCCCGAGTCCCCGGAGAAGATGG
>JBBTDR010000186.1:0-6451 GCA_038042665.1 Nitrospinota bacterium | reverse complement strand
AAGCATAAACGAAAAACATCAAAATGTCAAACATTTTGTGCTCGGATTAATAACTGACGAGAATGGGCCAGCGACCATCCGTGACAACAAGACCACCGTCAATCAACTTTGCGAAAACGCGCCCTATCCATCGCTTCGAAAACCAATAAACGTTGCTGCCCCCCTCGCCTGGGCTGTCGCCACGGTGAAAAAACACTCCAATTCTTCCAATTTCATCTTTGTCGATCGCTTTTTGGCCATATCCCCTCCGGCGGTTCACTGTGATTTCCTCGCCGGTTGGTTTGTAAGTATATCGTTCCCGCAGAAGGCCAGGTTCTAAATAAAGATATTCCTTGCCTGTCGTGGGGTCTTTACGTCTTTCCGAGCTGACAATTTCTGGACCGTAGCATAGTCTCCGGTCAATGAGCAAAAATCGCTCTTCTTCACCTAGAAGAGGAGGCACACGGAGATCAAGGTAGGCTATGTCGACAAACCAAAATTCCGTTATATACGGAACGAAAAGCTCAATGGGTTCTTTCCAGTCGTTCCCAGTCCCGGGATAAAAAAGCGCCGTGCCCCTCAAACCTTTGAGCAATGTGATATCCAGCTGCGACATGACCCTCAATCCATCAGCACGTAGGGCCTCGCCCTAAACGGCACGCCCAGCTCCTCGCGGGCGACCCGCTCGCAGGCCGCGAGGTCGATGCCGGGCATCTGGACGGCGGTGGCCTCCACCTCGGGGAAGGCGAGCCGGGCGCCGCGGATGAACTCCTTGACCGAGGCCAGGGGGTTCTCGATCCCCTGGGCCTTGCACACCTTGGCGTAGGCCTCGGGGGTGGCCGCCTGCATGCTCACCGAGACGGCGTCGAAGAGCCCCCGCAGCTCGTGGAGGATGTCCCGCCCGGCCGAGCGGCTGCCCAGGCCGTTCGTGACGAGGCGGATGCGCCGGGCCCCCTTCTCGCGCAGGCCCCGCGCGGCCTCCGTCAGGACCTCCAGCCGCAGGGTGGGCTCCCCGAAGCCGCTGAAGACCACCTCCTCGTAGCCCGAGGGGTCGCCCGCCGCCTCCAGCACGGCCGGGGCATCGGGCTCCTCGCCCTCGGGGAGGGTGAGGTCGTAGCCCTTGTAGGTGCGGTCGCTCAGCAGCCCGCAGAAGTAGCAGGCGTTCTGGCAGCGGTTGGTGATGTTGAGGTAGAGCCGCCCCTGGAGGGGGTAGGCGATCGCGCCCCCCCGCCGGGCGGAGCCGATGCCGAAGAGCCGCCGGGCGTTCGCCGAGGTGACGCGCCCCACCTCCTCGATGCCCACCCCGTGGATCTGGGCCAGCGCCTCGGCCACCTGGCGGGCGAGGGCGGGCTCGTTGCGCTTGCCCCGCATCGGAAGGGGCGCGAGATAGGGGCTGTCCGTCTCGACCAGGATGCGCTCGAGCGGGGCCTGGGCGAAGGCCTCGCGCAGGGGCTCGCTCTTCTCGAAGGTGATGGGCCCCGCCGCCCCGAGGTGGAAGTCGAGGGAGAGGAGCTTGCGCGCCAGCTCGGCGTCCCCCGTGAAGCAGTGCACCACGCCTCCCGCCTTCCAGGCCTTCTCCTCGCTCAGGATGGCGTACACGTCCTCCCCCGCCTCGCGGCAGTGGACGATGATGGGCTTGCCCACCTTGATGGCAAGGCGGATCTGCTCGCGGAACCAGTGGCGCTGCATCTTGTGGGGGGAGTGGGTATGGTGGTAGTCGAGGCCGATCTCCCCCACCGCCACCACGCGCGAGTGGCCCGCCATGGAGGCCAGGGCGGGGAGGGTCTTGCTGTCGGTGCCCTTCACCTCGTGGGGATGCACCCCGACCGCGGCGTACACCCCCGCGTAGGCGCCCGCCATGTCGATGGTCTTGCGGCTGGTCTCGATGTCCGAGCCCACCGCGAGCATGAAGCCCACCCCCTGGGCCTGGGCGCGCTCCACCACCGCCCGGCGGTCGCGGTCGAAGGCGCCGTCGGCCAGGTGGCAGTGGGTGTCCACGAGGAGGAGCTTGCCGTCCGCGGGGGGAGGGGCCAGGGGCGGCACCGCCGCCGGGAGCCCTCCCTCGCTCGGGGGCTTCGCCTCGGGACGGCGCAGCCCGTGCCCGAAGCGCCGCCCGCGCCGCCGCCGGAAGCCCCCCCCGCCCTGTCCGCCGCCGGGGGCGCCGCCGCTGCTGGGTCCGTTCATCGCCTTCTTCCCCTGAGCCCCCGGGCGGCCACCCGCCCGGGAGGGTTCATGAAATCTTCGCGCCGGGGGAGACCTCGCCCTGGATCCCCGCGACGAGGAGGCGGTCCCCCTCCCGCGCGGCCAGGAGCATCCCCTGGGACTCGACGCCCATGAGCTTGGCGGGCCGGAGGTTGGCCACCAGGATGACCGTCTTGCCCACCATGTCCCCGGGCGCGTAGTGCTGGGCGATGCCCGCGACGATGGTGCGCGTCCCGCCGCCCAGCGACACCTGAAGCTTGAGCAGGTTCTTGGACTTGGGCACCGCCTCGGCGGCGAGCACCCGGGCGGCGCGGAGGTCGAGCTTCTCGAACTCCTCGAGGGTGACGAGGTTGGCCGCCGCCTCATCGGCGGCAGGCTCCGCCTCCGGCGGTTTCCCGTCCGCCTTCTCCTCCGCCGGGGCTTTCCCTTCCGCGATGCGGGCCGCCACCTTGCGCTCGATCTCGGCCCGCGCGTCCTCCTCGATGCGGGGGAAGATGGGCTGGCCCAGCCGGGTGTCGAGCGAGTCCGGCAGGGCCTCTAGAGCCGTCAGATGATTAAAAGTTCCTGCCAGCCAGTCTTCGGAGAGGCCGAGCTGGCGGGCCATCCGCTCCGCCGCGCCGGGCATCACGGGGGAGGCCAGCACGGCCGCCACCCGGGCCGAGGCCGCGGCGTAATAAAGGACAGTGTCCAGGCGCTCCAGCTTCTTCTCCTTGGCGAGGGCCCAGGGGGCGCTGGAGTCGAGGTACTTGTTCGCCGCCCCGACGACCCCCCAGGCCGCCTTCAGTGCCTCCTGGAAGTTGGTGGCATCCATGTGCTGCGCGTGGCGCGCGGCCGCCTCGCGGGCCAGATAGCGCAGGTTGGACTCGGCCTCCCCCTCGCCCCCGGGCGCACGCCTCACGCGCCCCTCCCGGTAGCGCTTCACCATGCTAAGGGTGCGGTGGAGGAGGTTCCCCAGGTCGTTGGCGAGGTCGCTGTTGGTCCGGTCGATGAGGGCGCGGTGGGAGAAGTCCCCGTCCGCGCCGAAGGGGATCTCCCGCAGGAGGAAGTAGCGGAAGGCGTCTGCCCCGTACTCCCCGATGAGCCAGTGGGGGTCCACCGCGTTGCCGAGGCTCTTGGACATCTTCTGGCCCTCGACCGTCCACCAGCCGTGGCCGAACACCTGCTTCGGCAGCTCCACCCCCGCCGAGAGGAGGAAGGCGGGCCAGAAGACGGCGTGGAAGCGGATGATGTCCTTGCCGATGAAGTGCTGGTCGGCGGGCCAGGGGTTGGCGGGATGGATGCCCCCGGGGCCGAAGCCCCCCGCCGTGAGGTAGTTGCTCAGGGCGTCGAACCAGACGTAGACGACGTGGGCCGGGTCGCCGGGAACGGGGATGCCCCACTTGATGCTGGTGCGGCTCACCGAGAGGTCGCGCAGCCCCCCCTCGACGAAGCGCACCACCTCGTTCCGCCGGCTCTCTGGCTGGATGAACTCCGGGTGCCGGCGGTAGTGCTCGAGGAGGGCCTCCTGGTACTTGCCCAGGCGGAAAAAGTAACTGGGCTCCTCCACCCACTCCACTTCGGCGCCCGAGGGAGCGATCTTCTCCCCGCCCGGGCCCTCAGTGAGCTCCTCCCCGGCGTAGAAGGCCTCGTCCCGCACGGCGTACCAGCCCGCGTAGCTGCCCAGGTAGATGTCCCCCGCCCCCGCCACGCGCCTCCAGATCTCCTGCACCCCCAGCCGGTGGCGCTCCTCGGTGGTGCGGATGTAGTCGTCGAAGCGGACGCCGAGCTGGGCCCACAGCTCGCGGAACTTGGCGCTGTAGGCGTCGCAGAAGGCCAGGGGGTCGGCCCCCGCGGCGCGGGCCGCGCGCTCGACCTTCTGGGCGTTCTCGTCGGTGCCCGTGAGGAGGAAGGCGGGCTCCCCGCGCAGGCGGTGGAAGCGCACCTTCGCGTCAGCCGCGATGGTGGTATAGGCGTGCCCGAGGTGGGGCTTGTCGTTCACGTAGTAGATCGGCGTGGTGATGTAGAAGGGCTTCGTCATTCTCTCCCGCCCGGCCGGGCCTTCGCGGCTCCCGCCGGCGGCCCCTCGATGGGATTCTTGAGGGTGAACTGCCCGCTGGGGAGGCGGGAGAGCTGGCTCGCGTGGAAGGTCATCCGCTCGCCCGTCTCGAGGGCGAGGGTGATCTCTTCCTTCAGCAGGTCCTGCCGGACCACCATGGCCCCGCAGTTGCAGCCTCCCACCTTCTTCTTGCAGGCCGGCAGGGTCTTCTTGACCGACAGGTAGTGGGTGTGCTCGAACCTGAGGCAGCACTTGAGCCGCCCGCAGCCCCCGGAGAGCTTGCTGGGGTTGAGGCTCAGGTTCTGGTCCTTGGCCATCCGCACCGAGATGGGATCGAAGGCCTTGAGGAAGGTCGAGCAGCAGTACTGGCGGCCGCAGTCCCCGCAGCCGCCCAGCATCCCGGCCTCATCACGGGCCCCCATCTGGCGCATCTCGATGCGCACCCCCAGCTGCTCGGCCAGGGCGCGGACCAGGCGGCGGAAGTCCACCCGCCCCTCCGCCGAGAAGTAGAAGGTGGCCTTCAGGTTCGAGAAAGCGTACTTCACGTCGATGAGCCGCATGGGGAGGCCCAGCTCGCGGATCTTCTCGGCGCAGAGCGACCGGGCCCGGTCCTCGTGGCTGATGGCCCGGGCCACCCTGCGCTCGTCCTCCTCCCCGGCCATCCCAAGCACCTGGGGCACCGGGCCGGGGATGTGGCGGGCCTCCATCACCCGGGGGCTCTCGGCCACCTCCCCCCACTCGGTTTCGCCCTCGGGGGTCCGGACGAGCACCTTGTCCCCCACCCGCAGGCGCAGACCGTCCATGAGGTGGAAGACGGGCCGGGCCTGGGT
This sequence comes from Nitrospinota bacterium, assembly GCA_038042665.1. Lineage (GTDB taxonomy): Bacteria > UBA8248 > UBA8248 > UBA8248 > UBA8248 > 2-12-FULL-69-37. The sequence continues at coordinate 1,405 of JBBTDR010000186.1, read as the reverse complement.
GCGGGTGCGCACACCGGCCACCTTCAGCCGCTCGTGGGGATTGGGGTGCTTGTAGCGCGGTTCCTTGGGCTTTTCGGGCTGATAGTCTGGCGGCAGCAAATCGGCGCCGCGCGCATCGGCGGCCGGGACGGCATCCTCTTCCATTCCAACCTCTTAAGCGCCGAGAGCCACCGTGGCCCGCAGCGCAAACACCAAGGCCTCGAGGGTCAGGGAGGGATTGGTGTTCACCACCCCGACGTCGTAGAGGGCGGACTCGACTCGGTCGAGCGCCTCGGTCAGCCCACGCACCCCCCAGCGGCGTCCGATCTCCGCCAAGGGCTTCTCCAGGTCGGCGCTCCAGGGCTCCACCACCCCGGCCGCCGTCTGGAGGATCAGTATATCGCGAAGCAGCCCGCGAAGCATTTCCAGAAATCGGACCGCCCCCTCCCGGGCCGTCTCCCCCCCAGCGGCCTGGGCCGCCGCCAGGCCCAGGAGGGCCACCTCGTCGGCCTTGGCCGGGGGGGCGGAAAGCCCCTCCAGAAGCTCCAGCGCCGCCTCCCGGCGCCCGGCCAGGGCCGTGGCCCCCCCCTCCAGGGCCAGCCCCAGCCGACCCATCGAGAGGGAGATGAGCTGGTCCGGGTCCGCCTCCTCCCCCAGGGCGCCCGGGGTGAGAGAGGCCAGGATGGCCCGCTGGTCCTCCCGGGTCAGGGCCCGGAAGCGCACCTTCCGGCAGCGGGAGACCACCGTGGGAGGAAGCCCGTGCAGGTTCGGGGTAACGAGGAGGAGGATGGTGTCCGGCGGGGGCTCCTCCAGGGTCTTGAGGAGGGCGTCGAAGGCGTCCGCCGTGACGGGGCAATCGGTGTTGTCCAGGAGGAAGATCTGGCGCCGCCCCTCCTGGGGCCGCAGGTAGGCCCGGGCGAGGAGCTGCCCGCGCACCGCGCCGATGCCGACCGAGCGCCTGGGCTTGCCGTCGCGGTCGGTCTCGGGCCGCACGAGCACCACGTCGGGGTGCACCCCCCTCGCCACCTTACGGCAGGGGGTGCAGGCCCCGCAGGGACCATCGTTTTCCTCCGGAGACCCCAAGCGGCCGGCCGCGTGGAGGGCCTCGCACTGGAGGGCCTGGACGAAGCGCCGGGCGGCGGTGGCCTTGCCCACCCCCGCGGGGCCGTGGAAGAGATAGGCGTGCGCCACCCTCCCGCCGGCGAGGTCCCGCCGGAGGGAGGCTACCGCCGCGTCCTGGCCGAGGAGGCCCGCCCAGCCCACCCGAAGGCCTCCTTCACCGCTTCGCGCACGCGCGCCTGGGCCTCCTCCACCGTCCCCTCGGGGATCACCCGGAACCTCCCCGGCTCCCGGCGGGCGAGCTCGAGGAAGCCCTCCCGCACGCGGAGGTGGAACTCCAGCCCCTCCCCCTCCATCCGGTCCCGCT
>JBBTDR010000185.1:0-3480 GCA_038042665.1 Nitrospinota bacterium | reverse complement strand
GTGATCGCCGTCCGGGGCAACGTCATCCCCCGCCCCGAGGGGATGCGGAACCCGAACCTCGCCACCGGGGAGATCGAGGTCCGCGTCACCGAGCTGGAGGTGCTGAGCGAGGCGAAGACGGCCCCCTTCGCGATCGAGGACGCGGCCGAGGCCAACGAGGCCCTGCGCCTCCAGTACCGCTACCTCGACCTGCGCCGGCCCGCGCTCCAGCGCAACTTCTTCCTGCGCCACGAGGTCACCCAGGTGGTGCGCAACTACCTCTCCGGTCACGGCTTCGCCGACGTCGAGACCCCGGTGCTCACCCGGAGCACCCCCGAGGGGGCGCGGGATTACCTCGTCCCCAGCCGGCTCTCCCGCGGGAACTTCTACGCGCTCCCCCAGAGCCCCCAGATGTTCAAGCAGATCCTCATGGTGGCGGGCTTCGACCGCTACTACCAGATCGTCAAGTGCTTCCGCGACGAGGACCTGCGGGCCGACCGCCAGCCCGAGTTCACCCAGATCGACATCGAGTGCTCCTTCCTGAACCGCGAAACCTTCTTCGGCCTAATGGAGGGCCTCGTGAAGCTCGTGTGGAAGGAGGCGCGGGGGGAGGAGCCCCAAACGCCCTTCGCGCGCATCCCCTATCCGGAGGCCATCGAGCGCTACGGCACCGACCGCCCGGACCTCCGCTTCGGGATGGAGCTCGCCACCATCACCGACGTGGCCGCCGCGAGCGAGTTCAAGGTGTTCAAGGGGGCGGTGGAGAAGGGGGGCGCCGCCCGCGCCCTGCGCGGCCCCGGCATGGCCCAAGCCTCGCGCAGCGAGATCGACGGCCTCACCGCCCGCGCCCTGGAGCTGGGGGCGGGCGGCCTCGCCTGGGTGAAGCGCACCGGGAAGGGCTTCGAGTCCAACATCGCGAAGTTCTTCGCCCCCGGCCAGCTCGACGAGATCGCCCGGCGCGCCGGGGCCGAGGCGGGCGACCTCCTCATGATGGTGGCCGACGCCCCCGCCGTGAGCGCCTCGGCCCTGGGCCAGATCCGCCGCGAGCTGGGGGAGAAGCTCGGCCTCGCGGGCAAGCCCGGGGAGCGCTTCAGCTTCTGCTGGGTGGTGGACTTCCCCCTGCTCGAGTGGGACGAGGCGGAGAGGCGCTACTTCGCCTGCCACCACCCCTTCACCGCGCCCCTGCCGGAGGACATCCCGCTCTTCGACACCGGCCCCCTCAAGATCCGCGCCCAGGCCTACGACATGGTGGTGAACGGGCAGGAGATCGGGGGCGGCAGCCAGCGGATCCACCGCCGCGACGTGCAGCAGAAGATGTTCGCCGCCCTGGGGCTCAGCCCCGAGGAGGCCCAGCAGCGCTTCGGCTTCTTCATGGAGGCGCTCGAGTACGGCACCCCGCCCCACGGGGGCATCGCCTTCGGCCTCGACCGCATCATGATGCTCCTGACGGGGGCCCCCTCCATCCGCGACGTCATCGCCTTCCCCAAGACCCAGAAGGCGGTCTGCCCCATGACGGGCGCGCCCGCGGCGGTGGACCCGAAGCAGCTGCGCGAACTCGGCATCGAGACCCTCCCCAACCGTTGAGGCGGGCCGCATGAGCGCCAGACGGGCCGGGGGAGGCCGGGAGAAGAAGACGCCGAAGCCCTCCGGGGGCCGCCTCTCCGGCCTGGAGGCGATCCTCCGCGCGGGCAAGGAGGGGAGGCCCGCCCCCGAGGGCCACCGCTCGGGCTTCGTGGCCATCATCGGCCGCCCGAACGTGGGCAAGTCCACCCTCCTCAACCGCATCCTGGGCCAGAAGCTCGCCATCGTGACCCCCAAGCCCGGCACCACCCGGCGGCGGCTCCTGGGGGTGTACACCCGCCCCACGGCCCAGGCCGTCTTCCACGACACCCCGGGCCTCGAGCGGCCCGCCTCGAGGCTCGGCCACTTCCTGCTGGAGGAGGTGAAGGCCGCCTGCGCGGGGGCCGATTTGACGCTCTTCATGACGGACGGCCAGGAGGAGGGGGCCGACCTCCAGGCCCTCACCCTCATCGAGCAGTCCCAGGCCCCGGCCTTCCTCCTCCTCAACAAGGCCGACCGCTTCCCGGACAAGCGGGAGCTCCTCCCCATGCTCGATCGCTACGCCCGGGCCGGGCGCTTCGAGGAGCTTTTCCCCATCTCGGCCCTCAAGGGCGACAACGTGGACCGGCTGCTCGAAGCCCTCTGCCGGCGCCTGCCCGAGGGCCCGCGCTACTTCCCCGAGGGGACGCTCACGGACGCCCCCGAGGCCCTCATCGCCGCCGAGTTCGTCCGCGAGCAGCTCTTCCGCCAGCTCCAGCAGGAGGTGCCCTACGCGGCCGCCGTGAAGACCGTCGCGATGGAGCGCGACGCCAGGACGGGCCTCCTCCGCGTCGAGGCCGAGATCTACGTCGAGCGGGAGAGCCAGCGGGGGATCGTGGTGGGGCGGGGCGGGAGCCGCGTCAAGGAGATCGGCACGGCCGCCCGCGGGGAGATCGAGCGGCGGCTCGGGGAGCCGATCTTCCTCGGCCTCCAGGTACGGGTGCGGCCCAATTGGCGCCAGCGCGAGGCGGCCCTGGACGAGCTGGGCTACGGGACGGAGGAGGGGCGAGGGGAAGGGAGCTGAGGAGAGGAGGACCGAGGAGAGGAAACCTTGAGGAGAGCCCGGGGGGACCCGCCGGACGCAGGAACGCCCCCTCCCCCGGGTGCTGCCTTGGGGAGCGGGGCGCTGGCTAGCGGCTGGCGGAGCGGAGGCGCTTCTTGCGGGCGGCGAGGATCTTGCGCTTGCGGCGGACGCTCGGCTTCTCGTAGTACTCCCGCTTCCGGATCTCGCTCAGGATGCCCGATTTCTCGCACTGCTTCTTGAACTGCTTCAGCGCCTTGTCGATCGACTCCCCCTCGTGTACCTTCACGCCCGTCATACTCGATTCCTGCTCCTCTCTTCCGTTGGGAATGGATTCGGTGGATCCGGAAAGCCCGGCAGGGGTATCCCATACTTGAGGATTTCCGTCAAGGACCGCCCCTCCCCGGATCGCGCGCCCGCCCCCGCATCCGCCCGCCCCGGGCGGCGAGGACCCCCGTGAGCATCCGCGAGGACGAAGCCATCGTGCTGGGGGCGAGGCCCTACTCCAACACCAGCCTCATCGCCAGCTTCCTCACCCGCGGGGCGGGCAAGGTGCGCTTGGTGGCCAAGGGGGCGCGCTCCCCCCGGAGCCGCTCGGGGGTGAGCCTCGAGCCCGCCACCCGGGTGCACCTCGAGTGGTTCGAGAGCCCCAGGCGGGAGCTGGGCGCCATGCGCAAGTGCGAGAGCCTCGCCGTCTTCCGCCGGCTCTGGGAGGACTTCGAGGCCATGCAGTGCGCGGGCCGCCTCCTTCAGACCCTGGACCGCGCCCTGGGCATCCACGAGGGGGACGAAGGGCTCTACGCCCTCCTGGGGGGCGCCCTGGAGGCCCTGGGCGGGGGCGCGGACCCCGGCGGCTTGGAGGCGGTCTTCCGGGTCGCCCT
>JBBTDR010000184.1:623-1165 GCA_038042665.1 Nitrospinota bacterium | reverse complement strand
ACAACAGTATACCCAAAAGGTTCCCGCATTGAAAGGGGGCGGCTGGACGCCTCCGGGGGGGAAGGGAGGAGGGGATTCCAGCGAGGGGGCCGCATCACGCCTTTTCCGCCCGCCGGAGGCCATTGACAGACTCGCCCCTCCCCCCTCAAATTGAGGCCCGGTGGCTTCGATTTTGGGGGGGAGGATGCCTTGGAGAATGGGCGCTTGCCCTTGGAAGGGCTTCGCATCCTGGCGCTCGAGCAGTTTGGGGCCGGTCCGCTGGGGACCATGATCCTGGCTGACCTGGGGGCCGAGGTCATCAAGATCGAGAACCCCGCCTCCCAGGGCGATTCGGCCCGGCCCGTTCCCCCCTACCCCCTCCCGGGCAACGACAGCTACTATTTCCAGAGCTTCAACCGGAACAAGAAGAGCGTGGCGCTGAACATCACCACGCCCGAGGGCCGCGCGATCCTCCACAAGCTCGTGGCCCGGGCGGACGCCCTCTTCTCCAACTGCAGGGGCTCGGACCCCGAGAAGCTGAGGATCAGCTACAAGCACCTCAG
>JBBTDR010000184.1:0-613 GCA_038042665.1 Nitrospinota bacterium | reverse complement strand
CTCAGCCCCTACAACGTGAGACTCCTCTGCTGCTTCCTCTCCGGTTTCGGCACGACGGGCCCCCGCGCGCCCGAGCCCGCCTACGACTACCTCATGCAGGCCTACGCGGGGATCATGAGCCTCACGGGAGAGCCCGGCGGGCCTCCGACCAAGGCCGGGGTAAGCTTTGTGGACTACTCGGGCGGCTACCTGGGCATGCTCGCCTTGATGATCGGCCTGTGGGAGGTGAACCGGACGGGCAAGGGGCGGGACGTGGACGTCGCCCTCCTGGAGGGGGCCGCCTACCAGCTGGGCTACCTTGCCACCTGGGCCCTCAATTGCGGCTATGTGCCCCAGCGCATCGCCAACAGCGCCCACCCTTCCCTGGTGCCCTCCCAGAACTTCGAGACCAAGGACGGCTGGGTGAGCGTGCTGTGCATGAAGCACAGGTTCTACCCCATCCTGGTCGAGAAGATGGGTCGGCCCGAGCTGGCCGGCGACCCGCGCTTCCGCACCCCCACAAAGAGCCATCAAACTTTATGGCCATCGTCCTAGTATTTCCCCCCGCGACTGACGCCCACTGCCCCGTGCGCTGCACTGGAGAAGCGCGGCTGTTGACATCATCAAGGCCCAA
>JBBTDR010000183.1:0-3405 GCA_038042665.1 Nitrospinota bacterium | reverse complement strand
GGTGTCGTCGTGCGGGTGGCCGTTCCCGTGATCGTGGCCGTGGGGGAGATGGTGGTCGTGCCCGTGGGGATGATCGTGGCCGTGGCTGGCGGACATGGCGGCGCGCCTCCTATGCCGGTTCGAGCCAGTGCTCGTAGATCTCGATGAGGAGCTTGTCCTGGGGCTGGCCCGGCTTGTGGTCCCAGAGGTCGTTCACGCTGAACTGGACCCAGTAGAGCTCCCGGAGCGGCAGGCCGCTCTTGCCGTAGGCCAGCAGCTCGGGGTTCTTGTAGCGGCCGAAGTAGCGGTGGACGACGCCGGTCTTCCCCCGCACGTAGGGGCAGGTGCGGATGTGGCCGGGAGGGTAGAGGTTCTTCACCCGCACCCGCTGGCCCACCTGGAACTTGGCCGGCTCCATGAAGCCCCCCACGAATCCGGATTGATTGGTCCTTGTTCCCGGGAAAGACAGGCCTAGTTTGCATAGACGCGGGGGCGTGTAAAGAGGGGGCCGTCCGGCGGGGCTCCGGATGGAGAGGATTGCAACCCCCGGCGGCCGTTGTACGATTGTAGATAGTAGGAAGACGTGCGGTCCTTTTCGCCGCCAAAGAGGCGGTGGGAGGCCATGGGCAAGGCGCTTCATCTCTCCGGCGGAAGGACTCACCTGATCGCCCTCGGGGCGTTCGCCCTGGGGCTCGCCCTCTCCGCCTGCGCCCGCCCCTACGAGAGCGGCTACACGCCCTCCTCCGGCGAGACGCCCAAGACCGTCCAGCCTCCGGCTCCCGCCGAGGAGGAGAAGAAAAAGCACCCCCACCACTGGGGGGGCCCCTCCTGGCGCGGCACAAGCCCCAGCCACCACCACCGCCAGGACGGCTACCGCGGTCACAGCGGCGATGGCCCCAGCCGCCCCCACGGTCACGGGCGCCCGGACGGCCCCACCCATCCCCGCGACCGCTGGAGAGCGAGGTAGCTTGGCGCGGCAGTGGAGGCCGAAGAAGCCGTAAAACCCTGTGAGAAGAAAAACGCAGGGGCGTTCAATTGAACGCCCCTGCAGAAAACCCCGCCGCCCCTACACGACGCCTGCCGATCCGTCCCGCCTACTTCTTGGCCTTGATCTTGTAGAGCTTCATCACGTTGCCGGAGAGGATCTGGTCCTGGGCCTTCTTGGGGAGCTTCGAGAGGCCGGGGATGCCCTTGGCCCGGCCCAGGTTGCCCATGTCGAAGGGGTAGTCCGTGCCGTACATCACGCGATCCACGCCGAGCGACTTGACGGCGAACTGGAGGCACTCGGGGTTGTGGATGATGGTGTCGTAGAAGAACTTCTTGATGTAGCGCTCGGGCGCCTTGGCGCCGTTCACCTTGGGCTCCTGGCGCTCGCCGTAGCCGTGCTGCCAGCGGCCCCGGATCCAGGGGGTGTAGCCGCCGCAGTGGGCGAGGAGGATCTTGAGCTTGGGGTGCCGGTCGAAGACGCCCCCCCAGATGATGCAGGCGGCGGCGACGGTGGTGTCGAGCGGGTTCCCGATGAAGTTGCGCAGGTAGTAGTCCTTGAGCCGGTCGTCCACCCCCATCACGTCAATGGGGTGGATGAAGATGGGCACGTCGAGCTCGGTCACCGCGCTCCAGAAGGCGTCGAGGCCCCGGTCGTCGAGGTTCTTGCCGGCCACGTTCGAGCCGATCTGGACCCCGATGTGGCCCGCCTTCACCGCGCGCCTGAGCTCGGCGGCCGCCGCCTGGGGGTCCTGGAGCGGCGCCTGGGCCATGCAGAGGAACTTGCCCGGGTGCTTCTTCGTGAGCGCCAGGAGAGCGTCGTTCAAGGCGGCGGAGAGCTCCCGGTTGAGCCCCGCGTCGAGGCCGTAGTAGGTCATCGGGGGGACGACGGAGAGGATCTGGGTGTCCACCCCCATCCGCTTCATGTCCTTCAGGCGCATCTCCACGTCCCACGTCGCGCGCGGCAGCGGGTTATCGTGCGTGCGCTCCTTGCCCAGGACGCTGGTGCGCGAGACGAGCATCTCCCACTTCGCGCCCGGCTGGATGGTGATCGAGGAGCCGAACCTGCCCCGGCGGACGTCCTCGATGAAGGACTGCGGGGCGATGTGGGCGTGGGGATCGATGGTCACGGCGGCTCTCCTATCGCAGGGAAAATCGGCCTCGGCGCGAACGGCTCTCGGGGCATCCGGTGCGGGGAGGAATTATGCCGGAGGGGAGGGGAAAGGGGAAGGGGCGGCCGCCCCTCTCGCCCCGGCCTGAGGAGGGACTTCCCGCTGGGCGGAACAGGGGGGAACAGAGGCGGGGGGCCGGTTGTTTGGTCAGTTGAGATACCGGGAGCGGTTCCCGGGACTTTCCGCCTATTCGTTCTTCTCTTTCTCAGGAGTCCCGCTGCCATGAGCCGCCGTAAAGCCGCGGCCGCCGCCCTCGCGGCGGCCCTCCTCTTGGCCCTGCCCGCCCCCGCGCGGGCGGCGGAGTGGACCCTTGACCCCGCCCACACCATCGTGAGCTTCCGGGTGCGCTACATGATGATCTCCTGGGTGCGGGGGGTGTTCGGCAAGGTGAAAGGGGAGGCCACCTACGTGCCCGGCCAGCCCGCGACCGCCCGGGTGGCGATCGAGATTGAGGTCGCCTCCATTGATACCCAGCATGAGCGCCGGGACGACCATCTGAGGAGCGGCGACTTCCTCCTGGCGGAGAAGCACCCCGCCATCGCCTTCAAGTCCAAGGGCGTGCGGAACGCCCGGGCGGACGGCTTCGACCTCGTGGGCGACCTCACCATCCGCGGGACGACGAAGGAGGTCGTCCTCAAGGTCGAGGACGTGAGCGGGGTGACGAAGGACCCGCGGGGCCGGGAGCGCGTGGGGGCCACGGCCACCACCCGGATCAACCGGCACGACTTCGGGGCGAGCTACAACCGCGTGCTGGAGGCGGGAGGTGTCCTCGTGGGCGATGACGTCCACATCACCCTCGACGTCCAGTTCATCAAGAAGGCGGGCTAGTGCTCCTTGTCCACCACGATCTGGACCCCCGCGCTCCCCACGGCCACGGGGGCGGGGGTCTGGCCCTCGAGGTCGCCCGGCTGGGGGGGGCCGGCGTTGCCGTCGGCGTCCACCCGGGCCACGAGGCGCAGGCGGCCCTCGAGCTTCGCCCCGGGCATCATCACGTGGTCCTGGGAGAGCCGGAACGGGAGGGGGAACTTGGGGTCGGCGATCCGCGCCACGGCCAGGGGAGGCCCCCCCTGCTCGGGCCGGGCGATCAGGAAGAGCGCCCGCTTGCCCTGGCCCTTGGAGGCGAGGGCGGGCGCGAGGACGATGGTGCCCGTGATCTCCCCTCCGCCCCCGGGGGGAGAGGGGGGCGCTTGCGGCGGGGTGGAAAGAGCCTGCGGCGAGGGAGCCGGAGCCTGGGGCGGATTGGAGGGCGCCTGGGCCTGGGGAGCGGTAG
>JBBTDR010000182.1:0-1693 GCA_038042665.1 Nitrospinota bacterium | reverse complement strand
CGGAAGGGCAGGAGGTCGGACTTCAGGCGGTGGAACTCGATGAACTCCCGGAAGTCGCGCAGGCTCTCCGCCGTGCGGTCGATCATGGGGCTGAAGTCGGCCTTCACCTTGAAGAGCTTCTGGAAGTCCTCGTCGTGCTGGAGGAGGAGGTAGTAGAGCGAGGGGCTCCCCATGAGGATGACCTTCACGTCCACCGGCACGGGCTCGGGCTTGATGCCCCCCTGGCTCCAGCCGTAGGTCTCGCCCAGGTCCTCGATGCGGACGCAGCGGGCGCGGATGGCCCGCTTGAGGGCGGGCCACACCCCGGGGCTGATGAGCACGTCGAGGGCGTTGAGGATGAGGAACCCCCCGCTCGCCGCGATCATCGAGCCCGCCCGGACCATGGTGAAGTCCGTGGTGTAGGCGCCGAACACCGCCCGGCGCTCGACCCGCCCGAAGAGGTTGCTGAAGTTGGGGTTGGACTCGAAGACGACGGGGGCGCAGTCCATGTCGCTCGTGTCCACGGCGAGGTTCACCGCGTAGGCCTTGAAGGGGTCCTCCTCGGGGCCGCGGCGCATCGCCAGGAAGGGGATCTGGGGCTGGCCCTCCTCCTCCGGGGGGCGGAAGTGCTGGAGGTTCTCCAGGATGTGGACCCGCACCTTGTCCAGGTACTCGATGACCTTCTTGAAGTCCCGGTACTTCTCCCGCAGGTCGTCCACCGGCCCCCGGACCGCGGTCAGGGCGATGTCCTTCTCCATCTCGCGGATGCGGCCGCGGAGCTCCTTCTCCAGGGCGCGGGTGCGCTTGACGAAGTCCGCCACATGCTCGCCGAAGGCGTTGCGCGCCCTGGCGATGCGCTCCTTCTCCTCCTGGGCGAGCTTCTCGAAGCCCTCCTCGGTGGCGGGCTCGCCGCCGATGAGGGGGATGAGGGTGAAGCCCCCCTGGCCGGGGCGGATGGCGAAGCCCGCCGTCCGGGCGCGCTCCTCGAGCTGGCTCAGCAGCTCCTGCTGGCGGCCCTGGATGGACTCGATGACCTCCTTGCGCTGGGCGTCGTGGCTCTCGTCCTCGAAGGCCTTGGGGATGACGTCCCGCAGCTCGGTGACGAGGGACTCCATGTCGTCCCGGAAGGAGCGGCCGAGCCCCGGCGGGAACCTGAGCCAGAGGGGGCGCTCGGGATCGGCGAAGTTGTGGACGAAGGCGACCGAGCCCGGCACCCCCCGGCCCCTGGCGATGCGCTCGCAGATGGAGCGGCACATGGTGTAGCGCCCGGTGCCCGGAGGGCCGGCGATATAGACGTTGAACTCCGCCGAGCGGACCTCGAGGCCGAAGGCGAGGGCGCGCTCGGCGCGGTCCTGGCCGATGAACTTCTCGTCCGTGGGCCCTCCCCCGTCCATCGGCAGCGCCTCGCCGAGGTCGCAGCGCCACCGGAGGGCTTCGGGCGGAAGGGGCTGGGGCGATGGGGCCATGGGACCCTCCGTCTCCTTCATGGAAGAAGGGAGCCTCTCCACGAGAGGGCTGCGCCTATCTTAACAGCTTTTCGCCGAAGCGTAAGAGAGGGTGCGGCCCGGTAGCGTCCTAATTTGCGGCGGATTCGCCTTGTCATTCCGAGAGAGCGAAGCGAGCGAGGAATCTGTTTTTTCAGGGCGAGAAGCGGACTCCTCGCGGAGCCTGCCCTGAGCTCCGCGAAGGGCTCGGAATGACAAGAATAGGCCAA
>JBBTDR010000181.1:0-1087 GCA_038042665.1 Nitrospinota bacterium | reverse complement strand
CGCTCGACGCCAGGGCGCCCGCGCCCGCCATGGCGCCCGCGTCCGCCGCGTTCTGGAGCGCAGTGCGGGCGACGTAGAGGTGGCCCACGTCCACGGCGAGGGCGCCCATCCCGAGCATCACGGGAAGGACGAGGGCGGCAATGGCGAGGGTCTGCCCCTTCTCCCGCCGCGCCCTGAACCCCGGGAAAGCGCTCCGCGGGCGCCGGGCCGCCGTTATCCCGCGCTTTGCCTCCAGGCTTCCCGGCGCCGTGGACATCTTCCGCCCGATGCCTCCCTATTCGTGCCGCATGGTGGCCGTCTGGGAGAGGTTGATGGTACCCGTCCAGCCGGGGATGAGGGTGCCCGTCAAGGCCTGGAAGGGGCAGGTCACCGTCACCGTCACGGAATCACCCGCGGCGCCGGCCGAGCCCAGGTTGGCCCCCGTCGTCGTGCACCCCGTCTGCCCCGCCGAAGCGAGGTAGGTGTTCACGGTGGCCGTCACAGTGGCGCTCGTGTTCGTGGGGATGATCCCCGACCGGGCCCCCTCGCGGGCGGCGTTGGTCACGACTTGGACGACGTTGAACGCGCGCGCGAAGTCCAGCACCCCCATGATGAGGAGGATGAGAATGGGGAGGATCAGGGCGAACTCCACCATGGCCTGGCCGCGCCTTCCCCGGGAGGCCGCCCGGAGGAGCCGCCTCCAGGAGCTTCGCTCGAACCGTTTCGTCCGCCTCATGGCGCCGCCTCTCATCCCTTCACACAATCATGATACCGCCTAAATTCAAGGGCGGCAGTAAGGAGGTTCACACAAGCCCCGGAAAACAAATGCCCGAGTGACCTCGGGCACACGGAATCCAGGGGGCGCAGCGGCGGCGGATGCGGAGAAGTGAGCGACGTCACACCACGGGCCCCAGCCCCTAGAGCGCCGCGATGACGGGCTGAAAAAGGTTGCCCACGTTCTGGCCGAAGAGCAGGAGGGCGCCCGCCAGGACCAGGCCCACGAACATGAGGAGGAGGGCGTACTCCACGAGCCCTTGGCCGCGGTCGCCCAGCCCCCTCAGCCCGCGGAAAGCGGCTTCACCGGCCAGGAGCCAGGATTCTCCAGCCC
>JBBTDR010000180.1:0-6299 GCA_038042665.1 Nitrospinota bacterium | reverse complement strand
TGATCTTCAACGGCCCCTTCGCCAAGCGGATCGGCCTCCACGGCGGCTCGGGGTGCATGGGGCCGGGCTTCCGGGCGAACGCCTCCATCGGCCGTACCCTGCGCCTCCTCATGTTGAACCTGGGGGGCGGCGTCCCGGGGGTGTCCGACATGAGCTGCTTCGGAAGCCCGGTCAAGTTCAGCTTCTGCCTGCGGGAGAACGAGGAACAGAGCCCCTGGCCCCCGCTCTCCGCGGAGCTGGGCTTTGGCCCGGAGGAGGATGTGGTCACCGTCTTCGCCGCCGAGGGGCCGCGCCAGGCCTTCGACGACGCGAGCGCCGAGCCCGAGGGCGTCCTCGCCACCATCGCCTCCGTCATGAGCAACATGGGTTCCACCCACTCCTACATGCGGCAGAGCATGGTGATCGCCATGGGCCCCGATCACGCCGAGGTGATGCGCCGGGGAGGATTCTCCCGGCGGGACGTGAAGCGGCGCCTGTTCGAGCTCGCGCGCCTGCCCGTCGGATTGATGAAGAAGGGAGGCCGCTACCGCGAAGCCGCTCCCGTGGACTGGCCCGCATGGGTGGACCGGAACGACGATGCATGCCTCGTTCCCATGATCCACGACCCCGAGGACATCCTCCTCGTCGTGGCGGGTGGCCGGCCCGGCCCCCATACGATGGTGGTCACCGGCTGGAACAAGTCGAGCCGGTTCGTCTCGATGCGCTACCGCACGGATTGAAGCCGTTCCCCCGAGCCGGTCGTCCCGGCGGGAGGTCAGTCATGCCCTTGACGCGCAGGCAGATCTGGGTCGCGGTCGTGGGCTCGGGCCGCATCGGCACCCACCGGGCCCGCCTGGCCGCCCAGCACCCTGGCGTCCGCTACCTCGCGGTCTCGGACGCGGATCCCGAGCGCGCGCGGCGGCTGGGGGAGCGCGTGGGTGCCGACCTCGCTTCGGGCAGCAACGAGGAGGTGATCGGGCGCCCCGAGGTGGACGCCGTCATCGTCTCCACCTCCGAGTTCGCGCATGTGGCCCCCGTCCTTCACGCCGTCGAGCTGGGGAAACCCGTCCTCGTCGAGAAGCCCATCGCCATGTCCCTCGAGGACGCCGACCGCATCCTCGCGGCGGCCGGGCGGCGGGGGGTGGAAGTGCGCGTGGGCTACATCATGCGCTATAAGCGGCAGTATTTTCTCGGAAAGCAGCAGATCCTCGAAGGCCGCCTGGGGCGGGTCATCGGGGGCACGGGGCGGGTCTACAACAGCCGGGCGCAGGCCTTCGAGATCCTCAAGCGGTCCGCCGCCGCCACGCCGGTCATTGACGTGCTCACCTATTACGTGGACCTCGCCTGCTGGTTTCTGGAGGGGAGCCGGCCGGCGGAGGTGGTGGCCCGGGGGAACGGCCTGGTCTTCAAGGAGGCCGGGTACCCCAACTTGGATGACATGCACTGGGCCCTCGTCACCTTCGACAACGGGGTCGTGATGAGCCTGGGCATCTGCTACACCCTGCCCACCCAGTACCCGACCCTGGGCCAGAGCGCGCGCATCGAGATTATGGGGACAGACGGCGTTCTCCTCTTCGACGAGGACCACAAGGAGAACATCCTTTACTCCGAGAAGGGCTATCCCCACGCTTACATTCCGGACCACAATCTCAAGATGGTGTTCCTGGGGAGCACCTCCTCCGGCGACTGGTCGTTGGACCACATGTACGGCCCCATCGCCGAGGAGACCCGGAGTTGGCTGGACCACCTCACCACCGGACGGCCGTGCTTCGTGGCCACGGGGGAGGACGCCCGGCAGACCCTCGAGGTGACCCTGGCGATGGAACTCTCGGCCCGGACGGGGCAGATCGTCAGGCTCCCCCTGGGCGAGGGTCATTAGGCTCGGCCGCACCCGGGCCCGGGGCCTGCTTGCCTTTTCCCCCCTTTCGGCTTACCGATGCAGGCCTCCGGGCGGCGAGACCGGCTTGAGCGGGGAAGAAGCCATGCGTCCGATGCGAAGCCTGCTGTTCAGCCCGGGCGTCCGGCCCGACATGATGGAGAAGGCTCCCCGGAGCGGGGCGGACGCCCTGATCTTCGACCTGGAGGACTCCGTCCCCCGCGATAGGCGCGCGGAGGCCCGCCGGCACGTGAGCGAGGCCCTCCAGCGCCCGGGCAACCCGCGCGTCTATGTGCGGGTGAACCATCCCTCCACGGGGGAGACCGAGGCGGACATGGAGGCTCTCGGCGCGGGGCGGGCCGAGGGCGTCATCCTCTCCAAGGCGGAGAGGCCCGAGGACGTCGTCCTCCTGGACCGCCTCCTCGCCTCGCTGGAGAGGCGGCTCGGCCTGGCGCCGGACTCCCTCGTCCTCATTCCCCTCGTGGAGAGCTGCCTCGGCCTCCGCTTCTGCTACGAGATGGCCACGGCGGCCCGGCGGGTGGGCTCCCTCGCCTTCTCCGGCGGGGAGGAGGGGGACTTCATGGTGGACCTCGGCGGGCGCTGGACCCCGGAGGGGCACGCCTTCCTCTACCCGCGCAGCAGGCTCGTCTGCGAAGCCCGGGCGGCCGGGCTCGGCTGGCCCCTGGACGGGGTGTTCATGAACCTGAAGGACGACGAGGCGCTGCGGCGGGAGTGCCGCCTGGTCCGCGCCCTGGGCTACCTCGGCAAGATGGCCATCCACCCGCGCCAGATCCCCATCATCCACAAGGTCTTCACCCCCTCGGAGGAGGAAGCCGAGTACGCCCGCGGCCTCGTGGCCGCCTTCCGGGAGGCCGAGGCCGCGGGGCGCGCGGCGGTGCAGTTCCGGGGGATGATGGTGGACTACGCGAACGTGAAGCGGGCGGAGCGCGTCCTCGCGGTGGCGGACGCCCTCCCGCGGCCCGGGGAGGCCCGCTGATGCGCCCCGCGCTCGCCCGGCTCCTGCGCCCCGGGTCCGTCGCCATCGTCGGGCTCTCGGCGGACCCCACCAAGCACGGCCAACGGGTGCTCACCTTCCTCCGGCGGTTCGGCTTCCAGAAGCCCGTCTGGGGGGTGAACCCGGGCACCCCCAAGGTCCCCGGGGCCGAGGTGTTCCCGCGCATCAAGGATCTCCCCCAGGCGCCGGACGCCATCGTCCTGGCCGTCCCTCCCCCGGCCGTCCCCGGGGTGCTGGAGGAGGCCGGGGAGATCGGGGCGGGAGGCGCCATCCTCTTCAGCGGGGGCTTCGCCGAGGCGGGGAGGGAAGGCGCCGCTCTCCAGGAGCGCATCCGGGACATCGCCCGGGCCGGCGGGGTGCGCCTGCTCGGCCCCAACTCGGCGGGCATCGTCCACGCCGCCGAGAGCATCGTGATGAGTTTCCTCACCTGCCTGGAGCGCCCCGCCGGGGAAATCCGGCCCGGCCCGGTCGGCCTCGTCACCCAGAGCGGGGGGAACGGGAGCTTCATCCACAACCTCGCCGCGGACCGGGGGAGCGGGCTGGCCATCTCGGTCTCCACCGGCAACGAGGCGGACGTCCAGGCGGGGGAGGTCTTAGAACAGCTCGCCGGGCATCCCCAGGTCCGCGTGATCGCCATGCTCATCGAGACGGTGCGCGACGGCGAGCGCTTCCTGAACGGGGCGCGGAGGGCCATCGCGGCCGGGAAGCCGATGGTGGCGTGCAAGATCGGGAACAGTGGCTCGGGCCGCCGGGCGGTGCGGACCCACACCGGGGTCCTCGCCGGGACGCCCCGGGTGTACGAGGCGGCCTTCGAGTTCCTGGGGATCGCCTCCACCCGCTCCCCCGAGGAGATGTTCGAGGTGGCCGAGATCCTGGCCCGGGCGCCCGTCCCCAAGGGGGGAGGGGTGGGCATCGTGACCCACTCCGGCGGGACGGCCGTCCAGCTCGCCGACCGGGCGGATGAGGCGGGGGTCTCCCTTCCGGCCCCCTCCCCGGAGCTCCGGAAGCGGCTGGAGCCCTTCCTCCAGTTCGGGGCGGCGGCCAACCCCGCCGACATGGGCGGGATCGTCACCCAGCCGCAGCGGCTCCCCGAAGTGGTGCGGTGCTTCCTTGAGGAGGCCGCCTACGGCGCGGTGGTGGTCGCCTCCACCCCCCACCCACCCTCCCACACCGAGGGACGGGCGCATGCCCTGATCCAGCTGGCCCGGGAGACGGAGAAGCCCCTCATCCACCTCTGGCTGGCCGGGGGGCAGGCCGAGCACGGCCTGCGCATCCTGCGGGAGGCCCACCTCCCCGTGGCCATGAGCATGGATGCCCTCGTGCGGGCGCTGCGGGGGCTGGATGTCCTCCGGCGCAGGCGGGAGGAGCGCCCCGTGGAGCAGGCGGGTTTCGGCCCCGCCTTGGCTGCGAAGTTCCAGGCCGTGCCGGGGGAGGTGACCCTCGGGGAGCACGAGGCGAAGGCTCTCCTCCGGGAGGCGGGAGTTCCGGTTCCTCCAGGAAGGTTCGCGGCTTCCGAGGCGGCGGCGGTGGAGGCCGCCGCCGCCCTGGGATTCCCGGTGGTCCTGAAGGTCGTCTCGCCGGACATCCACCACAAGACGGAAGCAGACGGGGTGCGCCTGAACCTCCGGGACGCGGAAGAGGTCCGGGCCGCTTGGCGGGAGACGCTGGAGTCGGTGGGGGGGCGCTCTCCCGGGGCGCGGGTGGCGGGGGCGCTCGTCGAGAAGTTCCTGCCCGGGGCGGAGATGATCCTCGGCATCGTGCGAGATCCCACCTTCGGGCCCTTGGTGCTGGTGGGGACGGGGGGGGTGCTGGCCGAGGTGCTGGAGGATGTGCGCTTGGCCCTGCCTCCGGTCAGTTCCGCCCAGGCCCTCGGGCTCATCCGGTCCTTGAAGGGAGCCCGGCTGCTGGAGGGCTTCCGGGGGAGGCCCAGGGCCGACGTGGAGGGGCTGGCGGTCCTGGTCGAGAGGCTCTCCCGGCTGGCGGTCCATTTCGGGGATCGGATCGAGGAGCTGGACCTCAACCCCGTGGTGTTCTCCGGGGGGCAGTGGTACGCCCTGGACGCCCTGGTGCGGCTGCGGGAGGCCGGGCCGGGCCGCTGAGATTTTCGGGAGATTCCGGGGCCGCCGAAGCGTGGGTGGGTAAGGTGATACAATTCTGTCCTCTGGCTGCGGGAAAGGCGGCCGTGCTCCAGCGCGGCCTCAAAGCATGAAGACCCTGCTCAAGCCCCTCGGCAAGTCCGTCCTCGCCACCGTCGTCTTCTTCGCCGTCTTGGAAGTCTTTCTCCGGGGGGCCTACTATGCCCGCAACCTCCTGGTGTCCGAGATGCCGCTGCCCTATGTCGTGGGGGCGGATTACGGGCCCACCCCACCCTGGATCGACGGCTTGCGGATGATCGAGGCGGACGGGACGCTGCTCTGGAGGGGGCGCCCCCGCTTCCACCAGAAGTACATCGACAGCTTCGCGCCCGTTCATACGGAAGACGATCGCCGGGCGGTGTACCGCCGTTTCCTTCCCTCGCTTCCCTCCTCGCTCGCGGGGAGGCCTTCGTGGGAGATTTCGCTGAACAGCGAGGGGTTCCGGGACTCCGACTTCCCGAAAGAGAAGCCCCCGTCGGCGTTCCGGATCCTCTGCCTGGGGGATTCGTGGACGGTGGGCTCGAACGTGAACGCCGAGGACGCCTTCCCCCAGCGCCTGAAAGCGATGCTGAAAAAAGAGTTCCCGGGGGCGGACTTCGAGGTGTTCAACATGGGGATGTTCGGCTACACCTCCGTAAACGGCCTGCGGATGATGAAGCGGGCCCTGGAGCTCCGGCCCGACGTCCTGGTCCTCGGCTTTGCCATGAACGAGGCCAAGACCGCGGGCGTCCCGCCGGGGAGTCCGCCCGGTGAGGCGGCCCAGGGGCCGGCGCGGCTCCCCGCCGCGGGCGCCCTCAAAAAAGAGGGGTTCCTTGAGGCGGAGGCCTTCGCCTCCAAGCACATCGAGTTTTACAAGCTCTTGAAATATTACGCGCAGCTTCTCATGTGGAAGCCCATCTCCATGGGACAGCACTTTCAGGACCACGCGGAGGCCTTCCGGAAGTTTCAGTGGATGAACGACAACGCGGACGCCGACCCCTGGATGCGGCGGCTGATGGACGGCTACGAGCGGAACTACCGGGAGATGATCCGCCTGGCGGGGACGCAGAGCGCGAGGGTCGTCCTGCTCTACCCGGAGTTCCGCCGTGACGCCCCGTTCCTGAGAGCCCTCCGGAAGATATCGGAGGAGAAGGGCCTCCCCCTGGTGGACGGCAGCCTCCTGATCGCCCAGGCCCGGAAAGCGATCGAGGACGGGCTGGAGGGAAGGCTCGGCCTCCAGCCCCAGCTCCCGCCGGCGGGCGGTGGCGGGGAGGGGGAGGAGGCCGAGGTGACCTTCCGGGTCTATGCGGGGGAC
>JBBTDR010000179.1:0-1058 GCA_038042665.1 Nitrospinota bacterium | reverse complement strand
CCGCTCCCGCTCTCATCGCTCTTCTCAACGACAAAAACCCGCACATCCGCATGAGAACCGCCAATAGCTTCGCCAGGGCGGGCCGCGCCCCGGACCCCATGCGCCCCAGCGCCAGCGCCGACTCCATGCGCGTCTCCGGATCGCCGCTCTCCAAGCCCTTCATCGCCTCCGCGGGAGAGCGAGCTCCCGTCGAGGGGGCGGCGGCCAAGGGGCCGCCGTCCTCGAAGCGCGGCTGTTTTCCTCTCGCGAAGGGAGCGGCGGCCCCCGGGCTCCGCGGAAGCGCCGCCAGGAATAAGATAGGAAGAATCAGCCGTATCCGCGCGGGGATCATCGGGACCGTATCATCTCCAGAGCCATGGCCGCGCTCAAGCGCACATGCGAATCCCCGTCCTTGAGGGTATCGAGGAGCATGGGGACGACGAACTCGGCTTTCTCCCCCATCCGTCCCAGAGCCAGGGCCGCGTTGCAGCGGATGTGGGGGTTCTGGTCGCCGAGCCCCTCCGCGAGGACGGGCAGGGCCTTCCCGGCCTCCGACTCGGAGTCCACGAGACAGACTGCGGCGCTCTGGCGCACGAGCCTGTCCCCGTCGTTGAGGGCGGCGAGCAGGGAGGGTCTCGCTAAAGCGGCTCCCCGTCCCATGCGGCCCAAAGCCATCACCGCGGCCAGGCGCACGTCGTTTTCCGGGTCGTGAAGCGCGCTCCGCAAGGCAGGCACGGCTTTCGTCCCGCCTTCGGCGATGTTGAAGAGCGCGACGGCGGCGGCCAGGCGCACCCGGCGATCCGCGTCGGAGAGCCCCGTGATGAGCTCCGGGACGGAGGAACTGGATCTGGAGAGGCCCGCCTCGATCGCCGAGCGCAGGGGCGGGGGGACCGAGGGATCGGCCCGCCGGGCGCCTGCCTCGGAGGGACTCATCTGCAGGGCCATGGCCGCGCTCATGCGCACCCTTGGGTCGGCATCCGCGAGCAACGGCAGCAGGAAGGACTCCTACGCCTTCCCGATCATCCCGAGGGACATGGCCGCGTGGCGCCGGACCTCGGGCTCCCCGTCGCTCAAGGCCC
>JBBTDR010000178.1:0-5853 GCA_038042665.1 Nitrospinota bacterium | reverse complement strand
CCTCGGCGGCTGGACCCAATGGTGCCGCGAGGGGCGCACTGAGGAGCCCGCCTGGCTGCTGCCCTTCCGCGACGCCCGCCAGGGGGAGCTCTTCTGGGCCCTCTTCACCCCGCCCGAGGGGCCGGGCGTCCTTCCCCGGCGCGCGGGCGAGGACGCGGTGAGCGCCCCGGCCGGGATCCCCCTCCCCGCCGAGGGCCTGGGGCTCGCCTGCGGGGCGTCCTCGGATTTTCCCGCGGGATGGAGGCATCCGAGGCTGCGCCACCTCGAGCTCCCCGCCTCGGCCCCGGCCGTGGCCCGCCTGGCCCGGGAGGCCCTGCGCCGGGGCGACCCCACCGCCCCGCCCGGCCTCCAGCCGCGCTACGGGCGGGAGCCCCGGGCGATGACCCAGTGGGGAGCCCCCCCGGCCATTGACCGGGAAGAGCCTTTGGCCTAATTCTAGGCATGGAGCGACAAAATTCTTCCGCAGGGCGGCGGCTTCATCATCCCGCCGCGCCGGGTGTCATTTCCTTCATGGGAGGGCGCGATATGCAGGCCGGCCAGACCCCGGGGGCGACCACGGCATCATCCGACGAGCACACCCGCCTGAAGGCCGAGCACCATGAGCTGGACGCGAAGCTCACCCGCCTGGAAGGCTTGCGCCACCTCACTCCCGAGGAAGAGGTCGAGGTCAAGGCGCTCAAGAAGCAGAAGCTGGCCCTCAAGGACAAGATGTCCCAACTGGCGAAAGGCTAAAGTCCGGCCCCCGGCCGGCCGAAAAGTTCACTCAGGAAAAGGGGTCTTGACCGCGATCCTTTTGATTGATAGTATCTTGCGCCAGTGATGGCCGCCCTGGGGGGGAGCAGCGAGGCACCCTCACTCGGCGGGCGTATCCCCCGGGAGCACCTCCAGAAGGATCAGGGCCACATGGATCCGAGGGCCGTTTCGAGGGTCATGGAGTCTATCGTAGGGAGGGGGTGGAGTGTGCGTGCGCTCCTCCCCTTGATTCTTCCCTAGCGACCCGAAACGTTCCGCGGGTTCACCCCATCGCCCGGGCCAGCGGAGCCGGGTAGTGAGGACATGGCCTTGACGACCCCAAAAGCGAAGCAGCCCGTTCCCATCAAGCCCTCCAAGATCTCCGGCGCCGAGATCATCTACCGGAGCCTCGAGCGCGAGGGAGTGAAGCACGTCTTCGGCCACCCCGGGGCGATCCTCCTCACCCTGCTCGACCTCTTCCTCAAGAAGCACCACATCCAGCACATCCTCGCCCGCCACGAGCAGTGCGCCGCCCACATGGCCGAGGGCTACGCCCGGGCGGGCGGCACGGTGGGGGTCTGCCTCGTGACCTCGGGGCCGGGGGCCACCAACCTCATCACCGGCATCACCGACGCCTACATGGACTCCATTCCCATCGTCTGCCTCACGGGCCAGGTCGCCACCCACATGGTGGGCAACGACGCCTTCCAGGAGGCCGACATCGTGGGGATGACCCGCACCGTCACCAAGCACAGCTACCTCGTGAAGCGCACCGAGGACCTCCCCACCGTCCTCCAGGAGGCCTTCTACATCGCCCGCACCGGCCGGCCCGGCCCCGTCCTCGTGGACCTGCCCAAGGACGTCATCCTGGGCGAGGCCGCCTTCGACGCCCCCGAGCAGCCCGACATCCGGGGCTACAAGCCCACCACCCGGGGCCACCCGCGCCAGATCGAGCGCGTGGCCCAGGCCATCGCCGAGGCCAAGCAGCCCATCCTCTACGTGGGCGGCGGCGCCATCCACGCCGAGGCCCACCCCGAGATTCTCAAGCTCGCCGAGGCGGCCGACATCCCCGTGACCTACACCCTCATGGGGGCGGGCTCCTTCCCCAGCGCCCACCCCCTCTCGCTCGGCATGCTCGGGATGCACGGCACCGCCTACGCCAACTACGCCGTGTGCGAGTGCGACCTCCTCATCGCCGTCGGCGCCCGCTTCGACGACCGGGTGACGGGCAAGGTCTCGGAGTTCGCCCCCCGGGCCAAGATCATCCACATCGACATCGACCCCACGGCCATCGGCAAGAACAAGCCGGTGGACATCCCCGTCGTGGGCGACGCCCGGCTGGTGCTCCACGAGGTCAACAAGCTCATCAAGGCCCAGAAGCGCTCCCTCTGGCGCAAGCGGGTCGACCACCTGCGGGAGGAGTTCCCCCTCGTCTTCGACTCCCAGCGCTCCCCCGTCAAGCCCCAGGAGGCCATCCTCACCCTGAGCCAGGAGGTGGGCGAGCGGGCCATCATCACCACCGAGGTGGGCCAGCACCAGATGTGGGCGGCCCAGTTCTACAACTTCACCTTCGCCCGCCAGTTCATCTCCTCGGGCGGGCTCGGCACCATGGGCTTCGGCTTCCCGGCCGCCATCGGGGCCTCCCTCGCCCGGCCGGACAAGCTGGCCATCGACATCGCGGGCGACGGCAGCTTCCAGATGGTCATGCAGGAGCTGGCGACCGCGGTGCAGTACCAGATCCCGGTCAAGGTCTTCCTCCTGAACAACTCCACCCTCGGCATGGTGCGCCAGTGGCAGGACCTCTTCATGGACCGCCGCTTCAGCCAGGTGGGCCTCGAGGTCTCGCCCGACTACGTGAAGCTGGCCGAGGCCTTCGGCGCCCGCGGCCGGCGCATCACCGACCGCGAGGAGCTGCGCCCCGCCATCCGCGAGATGGTCGAGACCCCCGGGCCCTTCATCCTCGACGTGGTGGTGGACCCGGACGAGCTCGTCTTCCCGATGGTGCCCGCGGGCGGGGCCACCAAGGACATGATCGTGCGCGACGGGCGCAAGCGCGGCCTCAGCGGCAAGCTCAGCGCCCTGCCGGACACCTAGGAGAGAAGAGCCATGGAAATGACCGGCGCCCAGATCGCCATCCAGGAGCTCAAGGCGGGCGGGGTCGAGCTCGCCTTCGGCATCCCCGGCGGAGCGATCATGCCCTTCTACGACGACCTGCTGAAGGCGGACTTCAAGCACATCCTCACCCGCCACGAGCAGGGCGCCGCCCACATGGCCGACGGCTACGCCCGCGTGAGCGGCAAGGTGGCCGCCGTAGTGGCCACCTCGGGGCCCGGGGCCACCAACCTCATCACGGGCCTCCTCACCGCCCAGATGGACTCGGTGCCCCTCATCGCCATCACCGGCCAGGTGACCACCCCGATGATCGGGACGGACGCCTTCCAGGAGGCCGACATCTACGGCTGCTCCATCCCGGTGACGAAGTACAACTGGCTCGTCAAGGACGTGCGCCAGATCCAGAGCGTCATCCGCGAGGCCGTCCGGGTGGCCACCACCGGCCGGCCCGGCCCCGTCCTCGTGGACATCCCCAAGGACGTCCAGACCGCCCGCGCCCCGTACGACCCCGCCGCCCCGGCACCGGCGGCCACCCCCGCCGTGCGCGCCATGCCCGAGCCCGCCCTGGAGGGCATCGAGGCCCTGCTCGACGCCCTGGAGCGCTCCGAGCGGCCCGTCATCCTGGCCGGGGCGGGCGTCGTCAAGGCCGGGGCCGCCGCCGAGCTGGCCCAGTTCGCCCGGCAGGCCCAGGTCCCGGTCATCAACACCCTGCTCGGCATGGGCGGCTTCCCGGGGGGGGACCCCCTCTTCCTCGGCATGCCGGGCATGCACGGCACGGCCTACGCCAACTTCGCCCTCTGCGAGTGCGACCTCCTCATCAACCTCGGCGCCCGCTTCGACGACCGGGTGACGGGCAAGGTCTCCAGCTTCTGCCCCAAGGCCGTCATCGCCCACGTGGACATCGACGCGGCCGAGATCGGCAAGCGGGTGCGCACCCACATCCCCGTCCTGGGGAACGTGCGGGACGCGCTGCGCCTCCTCAACCAGCGGGCGAAGCCCATCGAGCGGAGCGCCTGGCTCGGCCAGGTCGAGGCCTGGAAGCGGGACTACCCCCTCCAGTACGGCTGGGACGGGAGCATCAAGCCCCAGTACGTCGTCGAGCAGATTCAGGAGATCACGGGCGGGGACGCCATCTACGCCACCGGGGTGGGCCAGCACCAGATGTGGGCGGCCCAGTACCTGCGCTTCAACGAGCCGCGCACCTTCGTGAGCTCGGGCGGCCTCGGCACCATGGGCTTCGGCCTCCCGGCCTCGATCGGGGCCAAGTTCGGCCGGCCCGACAAGGAGGTCTGGCTCATCGACGGCGACGGCAGCTTCGCCATGACCCTCGTCGAACTCGCCACCGCCGCCATGTACAACGTGCCCGTCCGCGCCGTCATCCTCAACAACGCCTACCTGGGCATGGTGCGCCAGTGGCAGGAGCTCTTCTTCGGCAAGCGCTACTCCCACACGCACTACCCCACGAACCCCGACTTCGCCCGGATCGCCGAGGGCTACGGGATCAAGGGCTACTCCGTGCGCGACGTGGACCAGGTGCGCTCGGTCCTCGAGCAGGCGGCCGGGCACGGCGGCCCCGTGGTCATGAACTTCCACGTGAACTCCGAGGAGAACGTCTGGCCCATGGTGCCCGCCGGGGCCGGCAACGACGAGATGCAGCTCGCCCCGGCCCCGCAGGAGCGCGCCCGATGAGGCAAATCTATTCGATCATCGTCAACAACCACCCGGGCGTGCTCTCCCACGTGGCGGGCCTCTTCACCCGCCGGGGCTACAACATCGAGAGCATCGCCGCCGGGCCCTCGGAGGACCCCGAGGTCACCCGCATCATCATCGTCGCCTTCGGCGAGGCGCACGAGCTCGAGCAGATCGCCAAGCAGCTGCGCAAGCTCTACGACGTGCGCGAGGTGCAGCAGATCGCCTACAACCGCTCGGTCACCCGCGAGCTCCTCCTCGCCACGATCAAGGCCGGGCCCGAGAAGCGCGGGGAGGTCTTCCAGCTCGCCACGGCCTTCGGGGCGAACATCGTCAGCATCTCCGACGACACCGTCACCCTCGAGGCGAGCGGGAACGATCACAAGATCCGCACCCTGCTCAAGAGCCTTGAGCGCTACGGGGTCGCCGAGGTGGCGCGGACGGGCATGATCGCCCTCCCCTACACCGGCGTGCCCGCCGACTGGGAGCCCCTGGCCTGATGAGCGCGGACGAAGAGAAGAACGGCGCCCCGAGCCACACCATCGCCGTCCTCGTGGAGAACAAGTTCGGCGTGCTGGCCAAGGTGGCCAGCCTGTTCAGCGCCCGCGGCTACAACATCGACAGCCTCTCGGTGGGCGTGACGCAGGACCCGACCGTCTCCCGCATCACCCTCGTGACGCGCGGGGACGAGCGCGTCCTCGAGCAGATCCGCAAGCAGCTCAGCAAGCTCATCGACACCATCAAGGTGATGGACATGGCGAGGGAGGACACCGTCCAGCGCGAGATGATGCTGGTCAAGGTGGCCGCCCCGCGCAGCGCGCGGGCCGAGATCCTCCAGATCGTGGGGGTCTTCCGCGCCCGCATCGTGGACCTCTCGGCCGAGACCCTCACCATCGAGATCACCGGCGACGACGGCAAGATCGGGGCCTTCCTCGAGCTCCTCGGCCCCTTCGGCATCAAGGAGATCGCCCGCACGGGCAAGGCCGCCCTCAGCCGGGGGCCCAAGACCCTCAAGAGCGCCAAGGGCTGACCCCCGTGCCCGCCCCCAGCGCCCCCCGCCGCCCCCCCATCGCCCGCGAGGGCTGGGGGTACGCCTCGGGCTTCCTCATCCTCACCCTCGCGGCGGCCTACTGGGAGGGCTGGGGCTGGGCGGCCGCCTTCGGCGCCGACACCCTCTTCATCGCGGGCTTCTTCCGCGACCCCGAGCGCACCCCCCCCCAGGAGCCCGGGGCGGTGCTCGCCCCCGCGGACGGGCGGGTGGTGACGGTCGCCCGGCAGGAGGGGGGCGCGGGCGTCATCCGCATCGTCCTCTCCCCCCTG
>JBBTDR010000177.1:0-12737 GCA_038042665.1 Nitrospinota bacterium | reverse complement strand
GTCGATGTGCCCCGCCGTCCCGATGACGATGTGCTTCATGAGCCGCCGCCGGCTCCCAAGGGGGGCTCGTTGCGCCGGATGAAGTCGCGGACGGCGGCATTGAACTCCTTGGGACGCGCGATGTAGACGAAGTGGCCGCCGTCCTCGAACACCCGGAGCTGGGCGCCCGGGATGAGCCGGGCGAGCTGCTCGGAGTAGTAGGGCGGGGTGGTCACGTCGTCGCGGGCGACGAGGACGAGCACGGGGGCCCGGATCCGGCCGAGGCGGTCCCACTCGTCGTGGGCGATGATGCAGTCGATCCGCTCGGCCATGACCTCGGCGGGCGGGGCGTTGCGGATCTGTTCGTTCTCCTTTTTCTCGATCTCGCCGAAGTGGTCGGTGAAATACCTGGGGCTGTGCAAGGTGACGGCGGAGAGGCGGGTGTAGGCCTCCCAGCCCATCTCGAGGAGCACCCGCTTGCGCATGGTGAACTGGCGGAGGAAGAAGGCGTCGCTCCGGGGCCAGGAGCTCACGATGCTGGCCGTCTGCACCCGGCCAGGGTGGTCGATGCAGAGCACCTGGTTGATGGCGCCGCCCGTCGAGCTCCCGACGAAGTGGGCCTTGGGCATCTTGAGGGCGTCCATGATGGCGGCCACGTCCTGGGCCATGAGGCGGACGCTGTAGGCCCCCCGGGGCTTGGCGCTCTTGCCGGTGCCCCGGTGGTCGTGGAGGACGAGGGGGCGGTTGCGGCTGAAGTCCTCCAGCTGGAGCCCCCACACGCCGCGGACCCCGCCCAGGCCGGTGATGAGGAAGACGGGCACGCCCTTGCCCCCGGGGTTCACCACCTCGTAGTCGATGTCCACGCCGCCGGACCGCACAACGGGCATTTCGGGCCTCCTGGATGAAGCCGGGGATGGGAGCGGACCGGGGCGGACGCGCGCCCCGGCGGTCAGGCTTCCGCGAGCGCCCGCAGGGCCCCGGCGAGGGCGGCCACCTCGTCCTCCCGCACGCACCGGAGGTCGAGGAGGACGCGGTCCCCGTGGATGCGCGCGATGACCGGCGGGTCGCCCCGCCGCAGGCGCTCCTCCACCGCGCCGGCGGAGAGCCCCGCGGGGGCCAGCGCCACCGCCCGGCTCGCGAGCTCGGCCAGGGGCATGGCCCCCCCGACCACCTTGCCCGTGGTCTCCACGGCCTCGGCGCCGAGCTTCTTGCAGAGCCCGGGCCCCAAGGCGCCGAGCAGGGCCTGGACGCGCCGGCCGATGCTCTCCGGGGCCTCGCCGAGCATCCGCAGGGCGGGGAGCGCCTCGGCGGCCGTCCCGGGGTCGAGGTAGGCCCGGAGGGTGGCGTCCAGGGCGGCCAGGATGAGCTTGCCGGGCCGGAGGACGCGCATCATCGGGTGCTTCTTCAGCCTCTCGATCCAATCCGCCTTGCCGACGATGATGCCCGCCTGGGGGCCGCCCAGCAGCTTGTCCCCCGAGAAGGTGACGACGTCGATCCCCGCCTCGACCGAGGCCGCCACGGTGGGCTCCGCCGGGAGGCCCGGCACGGGGAGGAGGCAGCCGCTCCCCAGGTCCTCCAGCACCGGGACCCCGCGCTCCCGGCCCAGGGCGGCCAGGCGCTCGCGCGGGACCTCCTCGGTGAAGCCCACGATGCGGAAGTTGCTGGTGTGGGCCTTCAGCAGAAGGGCGGTGTCCGGCCCGATGGCGCGCGCGTAGTCCTCGATGCGGGTCTTGTTCGTGGTGCCCACCTCGACGAGCCGCGCCCCGCTCTGGGCCATGATCTCGGGGATGCGGAAGGAGCCTCCGATCTCGATGAGCTCCCCGCGCGAGACGACGACCTCGCGCCCCTCGGCCATGACCTTCAGGGCGAACATGACGGCCGCCGCGTTGTTGTTCACCGCCAAGGCCCCTTCCGACCCGGTGAGGCGCCGGAGCAGGTCCTCGACCGCGCCCTCGCGCTTGCCCCGCGCGCCGGTATCGAGGTCGAACTCGAGGTTGGAGTAGCGCCGCGCGGCGTCGAGCAGGGCCTGGCAGGCGGCCTCGCTCAGGGGGGCGCGGCCCAGGTTGGTGTGGAGCACGATGCCGGTCGTGTTGATGAGGGGGCGAAGGGAGGGCCGCTGGTCGGCGCGGAGGATGTCCCCCGCCTGGCGGAGGGCCTCCCGCCGGAGGGCGTCGCGGAGGGCGGGGCCGTTCGAGGAGCCGCTCTCCGGCGCTCCCCCCTCGCGCAGGCGCTGCCGCTGGGCCTCGAGCGCCCGGCGGGCCGCGCCGGCCAGGGCGGCGTCCGAGGGCCCTCGGCCCGCCTCCCGGCGCAGCTCGGGGATGAGCTCGTCCACCGAGGGGAGGTGGCGGAGCAGCGAGCCGGGAGAAGGGGTGTTTCCAGGGGATTCCATGGGCACTCCGAGCGCGATGCCGGGAACAATAGGGAACTATAAGAGCCCCTCTCCGGGCGGGTCAACCGCAGGGCTGGGGCGGCCTCCGGTTTGTTGTCCCGGGCGCTGGGTTTTGCTAAATTGGGCATCCCGAATTTGAGGCCTCGAGCCCAGGGGATGGGAGCGCGTGCAGAACCTACTGGTCTGGATTCTCTCCAGCCCGCTCGTCGTCCTGGCGGTCTCGGCGGCGGTGTTCGTGGCGCTGGCGTGGCTGGCCCTGCCCTTCGCCCTGTACGGGGTGAGGCGGCGCCTCGACCGCATCGCCGAGGGGCTGGAGCGCATCCAGGCCCTGCTGGAGCCGCCCCCGCCCGCCCCGGCGGAACCCCCCGGCACAGCCGCGCGGGAGGAGGCTCCGGCGGGCGCCGGGCCGGAGGAGAAGCTGGCGGACACGGAGCTGGACCGGATGCGAGCCTCCGCGGGGACCCGGAAGGAGCCGGCGGAAGCGGCGGTGGAAGCCGCGCCGGAGGAGGGGCCGGAGGACGCGGGGCCGCTGGCCACTTTCCGGGAAACCATGGAGCGCCTCGTCCCGGGGCTCCAGGAGCGCGTCCTCGACCGCCGGCGGGTGGATTATGTCCACCGCCGGGGCTGGGGGCGGGAGTTTCCGTGCCTGCGGGTCAAGATCGAGGGCGGGCGCTTGCAGGCCGCCCTGCCTCTGGGCAAGCTGGCGGAGGCGTATCCCCGCTTCTCGGCGGAGCAGTTCGCCCAGTATGTCGAGATTTTCCTGGGAGAGAAGTACGGCGTGTTTCCGGCCTCCGCTCCCGGCAGCGAGCTGTTCGTGGTGACGATGGAGCCGGACAAGAAGAAGGGGATCGAGATCTTCCTGGGCATCGTCCAGGAGCAGTTGTTGTCGGCCATGAGCGAGGATGAGGCATGAAGGAACTGCTGGCGCTGCTCAAGGAAGTGAACCGCATCTTGCGCGAGGAGCGCGACTCCACCGTGCGGGCCACGAAGCAGATGGTCGCCAAGGTGGAGGGCTTGTCCCTCCGCTGCGAGTCCAACCGCCGCCGGCTGGACATGCTGCGTGAGCGGCTCCAGCTGCCCAAGAACCCGTAGCCCCTGCTTCATCCTGCGGGTCCACCCCTCCTCGCGGGGGGAGAAGCCTCGCCTTGACACTTTCCTCCCTCCCTTGCTAGGTTTCGCCCCGGCTGCGGAAAAGGTTTGGAATTCGGCGATTCTTGGATTTTTTGTTCTTTTGGCGGGTTTGATTTTCGCCTTTCTTATTCCGCCTATCCCCGTCACCTAGGCGCTCTATGGCGACCGAAGTCCAGAAGAAAAGTGCGGTCTTCGTGCCTGGCTCGAAGCCGAACGTCGTCCCCTTCATGCGGGACGTGTTCACCGTCCCGGCCAGCTCCCGCGAGAAGCCGCGCCTCATCGGCTCCCAGTGCCGGGAGTGCGAGGAGTTCTTCTTCCCCAAGACGGGCGCCAAGGCCACCTGCGACAACCCCTTCTGCCCGCGCAGCACGAGCGAGGTGTTCCTGAGCGGGCGGGGCAAGCTCCTCTCGGCCACCGTCACCCGCTCCCACGAGGGCCAGGAGAGGGCCTCCGCCGTCATCCTCCTGGAGGAGGGCATCAAGATTAACTCCGCCCTCGCGGACTGGGAGGGGTTCCGCGACCTGCTGGTGCCCGGCACCCCGGTCGAGCTCGTCCTCCAGGAGATGGAGACCCGCGAGACGGGCGAGACCGTGGTGGGCTACGCCTTCCGCATGGTCACCGGCCGGCGCAAGCCCCACTTCGCCCCTCCCCCTCCGCCTCCCGCCCCGAAGCCCGCGGCGAAGAAGGCGGCCCCCGCCGCCCCGCCCGCGCCCGCGGCGAAGGCTCCCGAGCCTAAGAAGGCCCCCCCCGCGGCCGCCGCCCTCCCGAAGAAGACCCCCGCTCCCCCGAAGAAGGCGGCCGCCAAGCGAGCCGCCCCCAAGGCCAAGCCGAAGAAGCCGGTGAAGAAGCCCGCCCCGAAGGCGGCCAAGAAGGCCATCAAGCGGGCGGCCCCCAAGAAAGCGGCGAAGAAGCCCGCCCCGAAGCGGAAGGCCCCCATCAAGCGGGCGGCCAAGAAGGCCATCAAGCGGGCGGCCCTCAAGAAGAAGGCCGCCAAGGCCAAGCGGCGCTGATCCCGCGCGCCCCGCTCCCTCCCATGCCCGGCATCCTCGAAGGCCTCAAGGTCGCCGACGCGAGCCAGTTCAACGCGGGCCCCATCGCCTCGCTCTACCTCGCGGGCTGGGGCGCCGACGTCATCAAGGTCGAGCGCCCCGGCGGGGAGGACAGCCGCGCCATCGGCCCCTTCCGCGGGGGCGAGAGCAGCTACTTCATGAGCCTCAACCGGGGCAAGCGCTCCCTCACCCTCAACCTCAAGCACCCCTCTGGCCTCGCCGCCTTCAAGCGCCTCGCCCGCTGGGCCGACGTGGTGATCGAGAACCTCGCCCCCGGCGTCATGGACCGCCTGGGCGCGGGCTATGACGCCCTGCGGGCCGAGAACCCCCGCCTCATCTACGGCTCGGTCTCGGGCTTCGGGCAGGCGGGCCCCCACGCCAAGCGCCCGGCCTTCGACACCCTGCTCCAGGCGGCGGGAGGGCTCATCAGCGTCACCGGCCCCGCGGGCGGCCCCCCCGTGCGGGTGGGGGTCTCGGTCGTGGACATCGCGAGCGGCCTCTTCCTGCTCTCGGGGGTGCTGGGGGCGCTCTGGCGCCGGGAGCGCACCGGGGAGGGCTGCCGGCTGGACGCCTCCATGCTCGGCGCCGCCGTCAACCTCATGGAGAACCCCGTCGCCCGCCACAGCTTCACCGGCGAGGAGCCCCGGCCCGAGGGTCTCTCCCACCCCGTCGTCTCCCCCTTCTCGGGCTACCGCACCCGGGACGGCCTCATCTTCGTCGCCATCTCGAACACCAACCGCTTCCGGGTCCTCTGCCAGGCCCTGGGCCGGCCCGGGCTGGCCGAGGACCCCCGTTTCCTCGAGAACAAGGACCGCCTCGCCCACGACGCCGCCCTGCGCGAGATCATCGAGGGCGTCCTGCGCTCGCGCACCACCGCCGAGTGGGAGGCCCTCCTCATCCCCCAGGGGGTGCCCGTGAACGCCATCAACGGCGTCGCCGAGGTCAAGGCGCGCTTCCCCGAGGCCTTCACCGAGGTCCGCCACCCCGCCGCCGGCTCCGCCCTCCTGCCCGCCTCCCCCCTGGCCTTCCTGGACGCCGGGGCGGACTTCTCCCGCCCCGCCCCCCGGGTGGGGGAGCACACGGAGGAGGTCCTCCAAATGCTCGGCTACGCCCCTCCCGAGATCGCCCGCCTGCGGGAGGAAGGCGCGGTCTGAGCGAATAAAAAACTGTCTTTTTTGTTCAATACCCGTTAATTCCCGTTACGATTCAGGACCAGCCCCTCCTTTCTCCGCCCCCGGGCCCGCCCCGGGGGGAGGAGCCAATATGGGCTTTGGGGGAAGGAAGTGATAACGGCAAATTCCGGCTCGTTCCTGGTGTGGGTCCATTGACTTGTATGATATTTATAATTGGAAATTGCAGCACAAAGGTGTCTTTGAGGTGCGGAAGTTGGAGGAGCCAGAAAAGTGCTTAGAAGTCATCCCAAAACCTATCCAGCTCCTTCATCAGGGGCGGATCATGGCATTGTTTTAAGGCGGCAAAAAGAGTTTTGAGCTAAGTTCTAGGCTTTGTTTATGCTCTACAAAGACACTTGGACCGTATTCTGACTGAGGAGAAAGCGCAGGTGCAGGCGGACCCATCTTGGCATGAGATGCGCGAAAATGTTGGGCGAATTCCCCATGATGTGAAATCGGGTCGTCATGACCAAGATTGAACCCGCATTTCAGTTGGGTCACGACGATGCGGTTCAATCCTGACCGGCATCGCCGCCATTCCATTCGCTTGAAGGGATACGACTATTCCCGTCCAGGAACATATTTCGTCACGATTTGTACCAGGAACCGGGAATGCCTTCTGGGCGAGGTGGTGAATGGGAAGTGCCGGTTGAATGAATTCGGACGGATTGCCCGCGATGAATGGGTGCGTTCGATGTCCATCCGCCAAGAGGTTGAATTGGATGTCTTCGTTGTCATGCCGAATCATTTGCACGGAATCGTCATCCTGCGGGGTGATTCCGTAAGGGCGCACGGCCGTGCGCCCCTACCATACCCGCCACATCGTACGCCCAAGTCGTTGGGTTCATTCATCGCCGGATTTAAATCTATCGCTACTCGCCACATCAACGCCCTGCGAAGATCCCCGGGTATTCCCCTCTGGCAGCGCAACGATTACGAACGGGTCATCCGGGATGAGAAGGAATTGGCTCAGGTGCGGGAATATGTCGTCCACAATCCCCTGAAATGGGCTGAAGACGAAAATCATCCCCATCGCTTAGCCCGGGATTATCGAGATGCAAAGTCCTGAGCAAGCCAATTCAGACGGCAAGCGCTCCTCCTCCCCCCGCCTCGCGATCCCCCTCGCCGAGATCGAGATCACCTTCGCCCGGAGCTCCGGCCCGGGCGGGCAGAACGTGAACAAGGTGGAGACGAAGGCCGTGCTCCGGTGGCGGGCGGCGGAGTCCTCCACCCTGCCGGAGGAGGTGCGCGCCCGCTTCCTCGCGCGCTACGGGCGGCGGCTCACCAAGGAGGGCGACCTCCTCCTCGCCAGCCAGCGCTTCCGCAGCCAGGAGCGCAACACCCAGGACTGCCTCGCGAAGCTCGCCGCCATGATCCGGGCGGTGGCCGTCCCGCCCCGCCCCCGCAAGCGGACGAAGCCCACCGCCGCCTCCAAGGAGCGCCGCCTGGGCGAGAAGCGCGGGCGTGCCGAGAAGAAACGGCGGCGGCGGTCCGTCCGGGAGGGGGAGTGAAAGCGCCGGGAGCCTGTCTGGGCGTTTGAGGGGCGGTCCCCGGACAACCTCCGAACCGGACGCCGGGAAGCGGATCGCCGCCTCGGGCGGAGCGGCCAAAGCCGTTCCGGAACCCAGAGAAAGCAACAAATCCGCCGCGCGGCTGTGACATTCCGCCCTGAGGGGCCCGGCTCTTCCCGGACGAATCCTGCCCGAGATTCTCCCGGAGCGCCTTGATCTCCACCACCGTGCGAGGGCCGGCGCCTCTCCCGGTGCTTGGTACAGAAGTTGCACCCTCGCACCGGGGGATGCACGCCAGCCCCGCTGGACGGCCCTTCCTGGATACCTCTCTCTCCCGCAGCCCCGAGCGAAAGCTGAGGCGCCGCCGCGGCGGGTTTCTAACCCGATCCCGGGGCCGCCGGAGGCCCTCGCCGTCTGGGGGGACGAAGCATGCGGGGTGTCGCGGGTTGTCTTTTGCTGGCTTCTCTCTTCTCGGTGTGGCCGCAACCGGCCCAAGCCGCGGACCAGTGCGTGGCGTGCCATACGGACGCGGCGAAGCTGCAGGCGCTGGTCCGCCCCCCGGCGGAGATCGCCGAAGAGGAAGGCGCGGGGTGAGCGGCGCCCATCCCCCGGGCGGGGGAGCTTTGGGAGAGATTCCTGGTGAAGCCGGAGTTCCTGAAAACCTCCCACGGCCAGCTCGGATGCGGCGGCTGCCACGGGGGCGACCCGGCCGCCGCCGAGAAGGAGAAGGCCCACGCCAAGCGGGCCGCCCGGCCCTCCGAGGCCATGGCGAAGCAGTGCGGGGGGTGCCACGGGGAGGTGGTGAAGCGCTACCAGACCTCGCTGCATTTCACCACGCGGGGCTATGACACGGTCATGCGGGCCAAGAGCGGGGCCAAATGGCCCGAGGTGCACCCCCTCGTGCAGGAGAACTGCCACAGCTGCCACGCCAGCTGCGGCGACTGTCACGTGCGCTGGCCCGCGCCCGCGGGGGGCGGGCTGCTGCGGGGGCACATGTTCGTGAGAAAGCCCCCGGCGGAGTCCACCTGCAACGGCTGCCACAGCGGGCGCGTCAGCGCGGAGTATTTTGGCGGACACTCGGGCGTGCCGGCCGATGTCCACTGGGGCAAGGCGAAGATGGACTGCATGGCCTGCCACCAGGTGGCGGACTTGCACGGGGACGGGACAGCCTATGCCCACCGGTCGGAGCGGGCCTCCCAGCCGGACTGCCTGAAGTGTCATCCCCAGGCGGCCCCGGGCAAGTCTTCCCTCGCCATGCACAACGTCCACGGCGGGAAACTGGAGTGCCACGTCTGCCATTCGGTCAAGTACACCAACTGCTTCGGGTGCCACCTGGGGAAGGGGGCCCAGCCCGAGCTGGGCTTCCGGATCGGGCTGAACCTGCGCCCGGATCGCCCCTACGCTTACAACCTCGTCCGGCACGCCCCCACGACGCGGGAGATGCTCGCCTCCAAGGTGGCCGATGCCCTTCCTCACTACGACGACTTCCCCACTTGGCTGCCCACATTCCCGCACAACATCCAGCGGGTGACCCCGCAGAACCGATCGTGCGACGACTGTCACGGAAACGCGGAGCTGTTCCTGCGCAAGGAGAGGCTCGATCCGCGTTATCCAAAGGCCAATGCCCGGGTGGCCGTCCCCCGCGTGCCGCCGAAGCTGGGGGCGCCGCCCGAAGGCAAGGAGGAGAAGCGATGAAGAGAGCGTGTCTGTACCTGCTTGCGGGGCTTCTTGCGATCGCCGGGTGGACGGGAGGGGCATCCGCCGCCCCGTACGCGCGGCCGGAGCTCCTGGTCTCCACCCAGCAGCTGGCGGGCCTCCTCCAGGATCCCGAGGTGAAGATCCTCGACGCCCGCGGGGCCGAAGAGTACAAGGCCGGCCACATCCCCGGCGCCATCTCGCTCCCCGTCGCCGCGACAGTGCAGAATGAGCGCTGGGTCCCGGCCGTCCTCGCGCCGATGGACAAATTGGTGGCGCTCCTCGGCGGGAAGGGGATCAAGCCGACCGACACCCTGGTCGTCTACGACGAGGCTGTGGGGATCTTCGCGGCGCGGCTGTTCTGGACCTTCGATGTCCTGGGCCACCCCAAGGTGCGGTTGCTGGACGGCGGCATGAGCAAGTGGGCCAAGGAGGGCCGCCCCATCAGCCAGGAAGTCCCCTCCCCCGCCGCTGCGCAGTACACACCAAAGCCCGACTGGACCAAGTTCGCCGACGCGGCGTACGTCCTGGTGAACCTGAACAACCCGCGGGTGGTGCTGGTGGACTGCCGTTCGCCCCGGGAGTTCTCGGGTGAGGTGGCCAGCCAGCAGGTGAAGCGCGCGGGCCGGATTCCGGGAGCCAAGCATGTGGACTCGGACGACCACTTGGTTGAGTCGGGGGGCATGAAGGTCTTCAAGAACGCCGACGAGCTGGCCCAGGCCTACGCGAAAGCAGGCGCCTCCAAGGACAAGGAGATCATCACCTACTGCCGCACGGGCGTGCGCGGCTCCTTGGGCTATCTGGGCCTGCGGCTCCTTGGATATCCCACGGTCCGCCTCTATGACGCCTCGATGATCGAGTGGGGCAACCGGCCGGAACTGCCCGTGGAGAAGACCGGCAAGAAATGACGGGGGGCGCTTCCGCAGGCATGGCGGGAGGGTGAATCCACCCCTGCGCTCCGCTTGCGCGCGAAAGGAATTGTCGGGGGCAATCCAACGCTCCCGGGACCTTTTCCGACCTTGGCCCGGCCGGCCAAGCGGGGGAAGGGGCCGCCCCTCCCGGGGAAGCCGCCGCGCGGCTTTTCCGCGAAAGTTCTGGAGAGGGTCCGGGAAACCTTCTCGCTAAGAAGGTTTCCCGGAGGAGGTTTTGCCCTTCAGGTTGTTGCCTTTCCTCGGGGCGAAGCGCCGCCCCCAGCCCGCCGTCTGCTCCCGGGTGATGCGGTAGAGCAGGACCCCGCCCGCCGCCACCGATATCAGAATGAGAGCGAAGCCGATGGTCATCGCCCCCTGGAAGGGGCTGGGCCGGCGCGGCCCGGCGGTTTCTCCGGCCTGGGCGGCCCCTCCCTGGGGCGGGGGGGGCGTCACCTCGGGCAGCCAGAGGAAGGGCAGCGCCAGGGCGGCGCACACCAGCAGGGCGGGCAGCACGAGGCGGGTGAGCACCATGCGGCGCATGGGGGGCACCTCCACGGGCGACTATACGGCCCGGCCCCCCGGAGGGTCCAGGCGCCGCGATCGGGAGTTGCCGCCGCTGGCGTCTTGCGCCGGAAAGTTCTAGTATCGGGGGGTCGTGTCCCCGCCCGGATGGGAGGTGGAGATGTCGCGCCCCCGCATCGGCGTCACCTGCGACCTCAACCAGCGCGAGTTCCCCGAAGAGCCCAGGATGCGCGACCGTCACTACGTGATGGACGCCTACGTCCAGGCGGTGCTGAAGTCCGGGGGGGTTCCGCTGCTCCTTCCCTCCGTCTCCGGAGAGACCGACGCCATGGCCTTCCTCGACGGCATCGACGCCCTCATCATCACGGGCGGGGGGCACGACATCCGCCCCGAGGCCTACGGCGCGAAGCGCCTCGCCCATTGCGGCCCCGCCAACCCCAAGCGGGAGGCATTCGAGCTGGCGCTGTGCCGGTGCTCCCTCGCCTGCGACATGCCCATCCTGGGCGTCTGCGGCGGGATGCAGGTGCTCAACGTGGCCACGGGCGGCACCCTCGTCCAGGACATCGGGGCCGAGATCAAGGGAGCGCTCCCCCACCGGTCCGGCAAGAGCGCCACCTACGTCTTCCACCCCGTCGAGGTCCTCTCCTCCTTCCTGGAGGAGACCATCGGCCCGGGCCCGCATCTGGTGAACAGCCATCACCACCAGAGCGTGAAGGAGGTGGGCCCCGGCATGCGCGTCTCGGCGGCGAGCGCGGACGGGGTGGTCGAGGCCATCGAGTGCGCCTCCTGCCGCTTCGTGATGGGGGTCCAGTGGCACCCCGAGTCCATGGCGGCCTACGGGCTGGGGGACAGCCTCAGCGCCGAGCACCTCTTCGCCCGCCTGCTGGACGAGGCGAGGGACTACGCCGTCGAGGCCGAGGCGCGCCGCACCGAGGGCCTCTGAGCCTCGGGCGCCTTGACCCCGCCTCCCGCCCTTCCTAGACTCGCGCCTCCCGCCGCTCCGGAGGAGAGGAGGCGCGTCCCTTGAAGATCGGCATCATCGGCCTGCCCGCGAGCGGCAAGACCACCCTCTTCAACGCCCTCACCGGGGGCGCGGCCCGCACGGGAGCTTACGGCGGCGGCCAGCTCCACGTGGGCGTGGCCCAGGTGGCCGACCCCCGGGTGGACGCCCTCTCCGCCATCTTCAAGCCCAAGAAGACCACCTACGCCACCGTGGACTTCGCCGACGTGCCTGGCCTGGGCTCGGAGGAGGGCGAGGGGGCCAAGCGGGGGGCCGAGGCCATCCCCCCGGCTCTCCAGGGCGCGGACGCCCTGCTCCTCGTGGTGCGCGCCTTCGGCGGCCCCGGGGTGCCCCACCCCAAGGGGAGCGTGGACCCGGCGCGCGACCTGGCCGGCGTGCGCCTGGACCTCATCCTGCGCGACATGGCGGTGGTCGAGCGCCGCCTCGAGCGCCTCGCTCGCACCGTGCCCCTCAAGAAGGATCCGGCCGAGGCGGCGGAGCTCGAGGTGCTCAAGCGCGTCCAGGCCGCCCTCGACGAGGGGAAGACGGCCGCCTCCCTCGGCCTCCCGGAGGAGGAGATGCACCGCCTGCGCGGCTTCGGCTTCCTCTCGGCGAAGCCCCTGCTCGTGGTAGTGAACGCGGGCGAGGAGGACATCGCGAAGCCGGCGGCAGGGCTGGGGGTGGCGGAGGAGGGGGCCATCGTGCTCTGCGCGCGGCTCGAGGAGGAGCTCGCCCAGCTGCCCGGGGCGGAGAGGGCGGACTTCCTCGCGGGCTACGGCCTCGAGCGCCCGGCGCGGGACCGGGTGGTGCAGGCCTCCTTCGCCCTCCTGGGCCTCATCTGCTTCCTCACGGTGGGGGAGGACGAGGTGCGCTCCTGGCCCCTCCGCCGGGGGGACACCGCCCTGCGCGCGGCGGGGGCCATCCACTCCGACCTCGAGCGGGGCTTCATCCGGGCGGAGGTCATCGCCTACGGGGACTTCATGAAGGCGGGGTCCCTCGCGGCCGGCCGGGAGCGGGGGACGCTGCGCCTCGAGGGGCGGGACTACGCCGTGCGGGACGGGGACATCCTGAACATCCGCTTCAATGTCTGACGGGCGGCTTCCAGTTCTTCTCGATCAGCTTCTTGGCCCGCTCCATCAGCACCGGAAGGTTGAAGGGCTTGATGACGAAGTCCTTCGCGCCCGCCTCCGTGCACTCGCGCACCAGCTCGTGCGAGACCTTCGAGCTCAGGATCATGGTGGGGGGGAGGATGGCGTTCTCCAGCTTGAGCTGGGTGAGCACCTGCGGGCCGCTCTTCCCTGGGATCTTGATGTCGAGGATCACGAGGTCGAACATCGTCTCGCGGATTTGCTCGATCGTCGCGTTCCCGTCCGCGGCG
>JBBTDR010000176.1:0-4954 GCA_038042665.1 Nitrospinota bacterium | reverse complement strand
CCGCAGGAACCTCGTCGTGGCCCGACAGTCCGCCAATTTCACCGAAATCCGGATCGCCAAGGCGGTGAAGGATGAATGAGCCCAACCGGAAAACCGACATGAACGAAACCAACGACGTGCGGGAAGGCGCGGCCTTCGAGCTCTCGGGGGACACGGCCATCTCCCCCGAGGCGATCCGCAAGGCCCTCGCCGAGCGCCAGCTGGAGGCGATCGAGGAGCCCCGTCAGGCCTCCACCTTCGACCTGGCCGAGGAGAGCGCGCCCGCCCCGGCGGCGAGCGAGGCGGAGGCCGCCGCGGAAGGGGAAGCCAGCGAGCCGGCCGAGGAGGGCACCCCCCTCGTCATCGAGGAGGCCGAGGCCAAGCGCATCATCCTCACCCTCCTCTTCGTGGCCCACGAGCCCCTGCGGCCGCGCGACATCTCGATGATCTTCCGCGGGGTGGCGAACATCAACGCCAAGGTGGTGCGCAAGCTGGTGGCCGAGCTGATGGAGGAGCACCGCGGCCACCCCCTCCAGATCGCCGAGGTGGCCGAGGGCTACCGCATGTGCACCCGGCCCGAGTTCGGCCCCTGGGTGCGCCGCCTCCTCAAGGCCGAGCGCAAGACCCGCCTCTCCCAGGCGGGGCTCGAGACCCTGGCCATCGTCGCCTACAAGCAGCCCATCACGAAGCCCGAGGTCGAGGAGATCCGCCGGGTGGACTGCACCGGGGTGATCAGCACCCTCCTCGAGCGCAACCTCATCCGCATCATGGGCCGCAAGGACGTGGTGGGCCGGCCCATCGTCTACGGCACCACGCCCCAGTTCCTCGAGTACTTCGGCTTCAAGAGCCTCGCCGACATGCCCAAGCCGGACGAGTTCGAGGCCCTGGCCGGGCTCGGCCCCCAGGAGGCGGCGGACATCCTCCCCGTCGGGGGCGAGGCCCTGGCCCCCGCCGCCGGGGAAGCGCCCGGGACCGGGGCCGTCCCCGGCGGCCTCACCCTCGCCGAGGCGGAGGAACCCAACGGCGGGAACGGGGCGAACGGCCACACCAACGGCCACGCCCTGAGCGGGGCCGAAGAGGAAGAGGAAGGGGCGGCCCCGCCCCAGAAATCTTAGATTTTTGGGAGCCCCTCGGAAACAGGCTCCGAGCGGCGGGCCCCGTAACGCCCGGAGCCCGTTTCTTCGGCAGCTTTGATCTCCCCCCGCTCCCTTTGGGAGAGGGGATGGGGGTAAGGGAAAAACCCTCCGGCGCAGTTGAACTCCCCCTCGCCCCGGCCCTCTTCCTCGGCGAGAGGGAGAAAAACCCGCTTCCCGGCAACACGGAACGCCGCGGGGCTTTCCCCCCGCGGCGGCTTTTTTTGCCTCGTGCCATGGGTTAAAAAGGCCTATCCAAGAGGAGGCGGCCGGTGCGCTTCGGCGTCATGGCGGCGGGAGGGGTGGGCGGCTACTTCGGGGGCCTGCTCGCCCGGGCCGGGGAGGACGTGCGCTTCATCGCCCGGGGGCCTCACCTCGAGGCCATCCGTAGGAACGGCCTGCGCGTCGAGGCCGTGGTGCCCGAGGGGGGATTCACGGTCGAGAGCCCCTCCGCCGCCGCCGACCCCGCCCAGGCCGGGGTGTGCGACGTGGTCCTCTTCTGCGTGAAGACGGTCTCGAACCCCGAGGCCATCCCCGCCATCGCCCCCATGGTGGGGCCCGGGACGGTGATCATCAGCCTCCAGAACGGGGTGGACAACGAGGAGCAGCTCGCCGCCCGCTACAGCGGCTGCGTCATGGGGGGGGCGGCCTACATCTTCACCTCGGTGGCGGGGCCCGGCCTCATCCGCCAGATCGGAGGCCCGCGCCGCCTCGTCTTTGGCGAATTGGGCGGGGGGAGGAGCCCGCGCGGGGAGCGCATCCTCGCCGCCCTGAGGCGCGCGGAGATCAACGCCGAGCTCTCCCCAGACATCGAGGCCGAGCTCTGGACCAAGTTCATCTTCATCTGCGCCGTGGGAGGGGTCACCGCCCTCACCCGCTCCCCCCTCGCCGAGATCATGGCCTACGAGGGCACCCGGCGGATGATGCGCGAGGTCATGCGCGAGGTGTACCACGTGGGCCGGGCGAGGGGGGTGCGGCTCCCCCCGGGGGCGGACGAGGACCGCTACCGCTTCCTCGATCAGCAGAACCCGGCCAGCAAGGGGAGCCTCTGCCACGACCTCGAAGCCGGAAGGCGGCTCGAGATCGACGCCCTGTGCGGCGCCGCCGCCCGCCTGGGCCGGGAGGCGGGCGTCCCCACCCCCTTGAACGACTTCATCCACCACACCCTGAAGCTCGCGGACCTCCAGATCGCGGGCGAGGTGAAATTGGAGAGATAGGAACCGACCAAATCGCCCTCACCCTGCCCTCTCCCAAAGGGAGAGGGAGGCGCGGCGAGCGGACCGTGCGTGGATGATCCCCCCTCTCCCTCCGGGAGAGGGTTGGGGTGAGGGAAGCCTTATCGCGGGCGAAATGAAATGGAAGGCGTAGGGGCAGTCCGTAGGGGCGAACGGCGTTCGCCCCTACGCACGATCGGACGATTCCCGCGGGGGCGTACGCCGTACGCCCCTACAGACGCGAAATCCCCCCAGAGGTGAGAAACATGCCGCCCCGCCACTGGCTCATGAAGACCGAGCCCTCGGTCTTCTCCTTCGACGACCTCCTCGCCAAGCCCGGCCGGACCGACTGCTGGGAGGGCGTGCGCAACTACCAGGCCCGCAACCACATGATGGAGATGAAGGCGGGCGACCGCGTCCTCTTCTACCACTCGAACGCCGACCCCCCCCACGTCGCCGGGCTCGCCGAGGTCGCCCGCGAGGCCTACCCCGACCACTCGGCCTTCGACCCCAAGTCCAGGTATTTCGACCCCAAGTCCGCCCGCGCGAAGCCCCGCTGGTTCCTGGTGGACGTGCGCGCCCTCGCCAAGCTCCCCCGCCCCGTCTTCCTCGCCGAGATCAAGGCGAACCCCAGGCTCCGGGGCATGGCCCTCGTCCGGCCCTTCCAGCGCCTGAGCGTCCAGCCCGTGACGAAGGAGGAGTTCGAGGAGGTGGTGAGGATGGGGAAAGGGAAATGAGAAGCTCGCGCAGGGCTTCGAGGCCATGTTCAGAAAATTTGTGCCGAGGAGGAGTAAGTAGTCTCAAGTTCCTGGGGCAGGAGGAGATGGAGGTGCCGGTAGTTCTTGCTCGCCACTTTTCCCGGTCAAAATTTCAGCGTAATTGGTCAAATAGGCATAAGCATCAGTAACGTTATTTCGGTGCTCATTTAGCAATTTGTCGTCTAATATCTGCGCCCTATATTTTCTGTCTTCTCGCCTTGCAAGAGACGCCAGTATAATTGGCTCCTTAATCCCACCCGGGTTCACTTCAATGGTGTGAAACAGCGTCCACGTTGAAATAAAAGTCCCTGTAGAAAGACTTGGAGGTCGTTCAGGACAAAATACCTTTCTCATCAAACCCAAGAAAGGATCCGCTATTAACTGCCCACTGCCCATCGCCACATACCACAAATTTTCATTTTTCATTTCAGGCTGAAAATCTTGAACGCCAAACTCAACAAGACAATGTTTATCGTTGTGGCAGAACGCAACCAAAGCACCCAACTGCCCTTTCGGTGCAGCAGTTTCGTCGAAATCAATGATCGTTCTCTTGCAAATTTCTCTGGCCACCTGAACGGGAGAACGACTTGACCCAAACACCTTGTCCCGAAGACCCTGAGATACTACCTCCTCAAATCTCTGGCCAAGACCAACAGGCCCAGTGGTGGCAACGATCACCTGCTCTCCAATAATGCGAATTTTCTGAGTAGGTTGTTCGACAGTCTTGATCTGGCGCGCTTGAAATGTGGCTGCGCTATCTGCCCCAATCACAACACCGTCTTCGCACAAAACTCCTACCAGTATGGTCATTTTACATTCGATTCGGGCTATTCTGAAAAAACACTATTAACTTTCATGCGTGGATACTTCTTGTAAATAGCGGGAACCAATTTCGCAAAAGGAAGACTTCTTGTCCATTCCGCGACATCGCGAATGTATTGTTGCAGATTCACTGGAATCCGACTCAGTATTTTCTCACCTTCTTGTTGTCCCTCGGCTGTCAAACTATAGAATCGCATTCTCCAACCGGGCAATCCTGCAATTTCAACCAAACCATCTTCCTGTAGTTTTTCAAGAACGTCGTATACTTCCCTGTCAAACGGCCCATAATCATGAGGGGCAAAGTTGAAAAATTTCCCGCCAAGTCGATCACCCACTTCTTCATCAATCAGAAAAAACAGTTTCTGAACGTGAACAGGTTGAAACGGTTTCCCATTCGCAGGGGACAAAGCCGCGAGGACTAACTCTTCTTTAGTAAGCGGAGGGTTGGATTTTGACTTAACCATGAAATCCTCTTTGAAAACCTGGATAAGACCAACCCAAGTCTAACATAACAAATTTACGTCTTCTTTTCGCTTTTGTCAATTGTTTTTCACACCTCCCCCTCCCCCACATCCCCCCTATCAAACAGCATCAAATACGGCTCGCCGAACTGGCGGGGGCTGCGGAGGTCCCAGCCCTCTTCGGAATCGAGGGGCTTCAGGCGCACCCCCCAGTCCCCGCCGTAGACGAGGTGGACGGCGCCCGCGCCCGAGTCCGAGACCGGGACGTAGAGGGCCGGGCAGGGGGTGCCGCCCCCCGCGCTGCTCCAGCCGGTGATGCGGTAGAGGCCGTGCGGCCGGCCGGGCTCGGCGAGGCGCACCCGCGACACCGGCGCGGGCTCGCCCAGGGCCTCGTACACCATGGCGGGCATGCGGGGGCAGTTGTCGTTCTCGTCCACTTCGAGAAGGATCGACTCGGCCACCCTCGGATTCCCCTTCAACTCCCCGGCAAGCGCCGCTCCCCCCCTGCCCCCCTCACGCCCACCCCCGCGGGGGCCGCGTCTCCGCCGCCCGCCACCCCCCGTCGCCCGCCGGGCCGGGCCGGCCGG
>JBBTDR010000175.1:546-1851 GCA_038042665.1 Nitrospinota bacterium | reverse complement strand
GAGGAGCTGGGGGTCGCCGGGGTTGTCGCCGCTCCTGAAGGCCGCGCGCCCTATCTCCTGGTAGAGGCGGGCCGGTCTCTCGTCGCCGCGTGCCTGTGAGACGACTTGAGGTCGCAATTTGCGACCTCAAACTAGGGCATCCGGGCAACCCGCCCACCCGCGCCGCCCCGCCGCGTGTCTAATTAAAGACACAGATTGACCCGAGTAAGTTCCCCCTGAGATAAGCGTCTTGGGGGGATTGTGAAACCTGACCCGATGAGGGAGTATGTTGGGCTGGAAGTTCGCCCCGGCCGGATCGTGCTGCAGTCGAGGGTTGCCATGGGCGTCCCGGCGCGGAGCTACCTGGTGGGAGGCGGAAGCATGAAAGTGACCTACGATCCCCGGACGGACACTTTGAATGTCACCCTGAGGGAGGACGCTCAGGTCGCGGAGAGCGACGAGGACAAGCCCGGGGTCATTCTGGACTATGACTCTGATGGGAACCTCGTCTCGCTGGAGATCCTGGACGCCTCGAAGCGGGTGACGGATGCCCGAAAGGTCGAGTTCCAGATGGTGAGTTAGCCAAGCGGGTCTTCCCCTCGGTCCCCGACGTGACGCGGTGAAGAACCTCCTGGTCCGCGGCCTCTCCAAGACCTACCTCGACCCCTACGCGGGGGCCCACGTGACGGCGATCCAGGAGGTGTCGC
Organism: Nitrospinota bacterium; assembly: GCA_038042665.1. Lineage (GTDB taxonomy): Bacteria > UBA8248 > UBA8248 > UBA8248 > UBA8248 > 2-12-FULL-69-37. The sequence continues at coordinate 1,165 of JBBTDR010000175.1, read as the reverse complement.
TCGAGGTCGCCCAGGGGGAGTTCGTCTCGATCGTGGGCCCCTCGGGCTGCGGCAAGACGACGCTCCTCAGCATCATCGCGGGCTTCATCCCTCCCACGCAGGGGGAGATCCTGCTGGACGGCCGGAGCGTGAAGGGGCCCGGGCCCGACCGGGGCGTCGTCTTCCAGTCCTTCGCGCTCTTTCCCTGGAAGACGGCGCTGGATAACGTGGGGTTCGGGCCCAAGATGCGCGGCGTGGGGCGGGAGGAGCGGGAGCGAATCGCCCGGGAGTATCTGGCGCTGGTGGGGCTCGGGGGGGCCGAGGGGCGCTACCCGGCGGAACTGTCGGGCGGGATGCAGCAGCGGGTGGGCGTGGCGCGCGCGCTCGCCAACCAGCCCGATCTCCTCCTGATGGACGAGCCCTTCGCGAGCGTGGACGCCCAGACGCGGATGAGCCTCCAGGAGATGCTGACGCGGATCTGGCAGGAGCGCCGGCCGACGATCCTCTTCGTCACCCACGACGTGGAGGAGGCGGTGTTCCTGGCCAACCGCGTGATCGTCCTCTCGAGCGGGCCGGGCCGGGTGGTGGCGGAGCTGGCGGTGGCGCTGCCGCGGCCGCGCACGTGGGCGGGGCTCGTGGA
>JBBTDR010000175.1:0-536 GCA_038042665.1 Nitrospinota bacterium | reverse complement strand
GGGCGGGGGATGGTGCGGCCGGCGTGAGGCTCTGGCGCGCGCTCGTGGGGTCGCGGCGGGGGCGGGTTGTCCTGGCGGTGGCGTTGTGCTATCTCCTCTGGCAGGGCTGGCTCACTCTCTGGGCGCCGGGGAAGCTCGCGCCGGGCCTCGGCCGGGCCGGCCAGCCGGTGGACGTGGTCGTGACGCTCCGGTTTCCCCCCGAACGCTTCCATGTTCTGGTCTTCCAGCGCTTCGGCCGGGTGTCGGGCACTGAGGGGAACCGGGTGGAGGTGAGGGGTGTGAAGCCTTGGGACCTGCGCGCGGTGGCGCGCCCCTACTGGGTGGCGCGGGTGGAACCGCTCGAGACTGACAAGGGGAGGGAGCCTCGATGAAGACATTGTGGACAGTGATCCTGGCACTCGTGACCGCCTGGCCCTCACTGACCCTGGCCCAGGCCAAGCCTGCGCCGGTCAAGGTGAAGGCCGGCATCGTGGCGGCCATCGATCAGCTGGGTGTGCCGATCGCCCTCGAGCGCGGCTTCTTCGAGAAGTGGGGGC
>JBBTDR010000174.1:0-1737 GCA_038042665.1 Nitrospinota bacterium | reverse complement strand
CAGGGCTCCGGCCAGAATGAGTGCGACGATGATGCCCAGGCGCGCGAGGAGATCATCCCCATCGAGATCGACGTCTTCGCCGACGACGGCACCAAGAAGCGCATCACCTTCGCGACCGACGAGGGCCCGCGGCGCGACTCCTCGGCCGAGGGCTTGGCCAAGCTCAAGCCCGTCTTCCACAAGGAGGGCTCGGTGACGGCCGGGAACTCCTGCTGCCAGGCGGACGCGGCGGCGGCCCTCGTCGTGGCCTCCCGCGAGCGGGCCGAGGCGCTAGGCGCCAGGCCCATCGCCATCCTGCGCGGCTACGCCTCGGCCGGGGTCGAGCCCAGGCACATGGGGCTGGGGCCCGTGACGGCCATCCCCAAGGCGCTCGAGCGCGCGGGCCTCGCGCTCGCCGACATGGACCTCATCGAGGTGAACGAGGCCTTCGCGGCCCAGGTCATCGCCTGCGAGCGCGAGCTCCGGTGGGACCGCCGGAAGCTCAACGTGCACGGCGGGGCCATCGCCCTGGGCCACCCCGTCGGGGCGACCGGGGCCAAGCTCATCGCCACCGCGCTGAGCGCCCTCAAGCAGCGGAACCAGGAGCTCGCCGTGGTGAGCGCCTGCATCGGGGGCGGCCAGGGGGTGGCGGTCGTCCTCCAGCGCGTGGCGTAGGGGGAGGTTTCACCAGGAGATTCTCCGGGCTCTTTTCCTGGGTGAGAGGAGCCCGTCATTCTGAGCGCTGAAGGCGCGAAGAATCTGCTTTTCAGTTAAGAAGCAGATTCTTCACTTCACTTCGCTCCGTTCAGAATGACGGCCTTTCGCAGTCCCTGTCCTTGAGGTGAACATGGACGTCCGCAAGGCGATGGTGGTCGGGGCGGGCGCGATGGGGGCGGGGATCGCCCAGCTCTTCGCCCAGAACCACATCCCGGTGCTCCTGACCGACCGGAGCGAGGAGCTGGCGGCCCGGGCCGTGGCCGGGCTCGAGAGCCGGCTCGCCAAGCGGGTGGCGGAGGGCAAGCTCGCCGCCGCGGAGAAGGACGCCATCCTCGGCCGCATCGCCCGGGGGGCGGGCTGCGCCGGAGCCAAGGACGCGGACCTCGTGGTCGAGGCGGTGTTCGAGGACATGGAGGTGAAGCGGAAGGTCTTGGGCGAGCTGGACGGGGCGGCTCCCCCCCACGCCATCTTCGCCTCGAACACCACTTCCCTCTCCATCACCGAGATGGCCGCCGCCACCGCCCGGCCCGGGCAGGTGGTGGGGATGCACTTCTTCAACCCGCCCCTGGTGATGAAGCTGGTCGAGATCATGCCGGGCCTCGCCACCGCGCCCGAGACCGTCGAGGCGGCCAAGGCCCTCGCCCGGCGCCTGGGCAAGGAGCCCGTCCTGGCGCGCTTCGACAGCCCGGCCGGGATCGGGAGCCGCGTCCTGGCGGGGCTCCTCAACGAGGCGGTCGAGGTCTACGCCCAGGGCCTGGCCTCGGCCGAGGACATCGACAAGGCCCTGAAGCTCGGGGCGGGGCTCCCGATGGGGCCGCTCGAGCTGATCGACCTCATCGGGGTGGACATCCACCTCGCCAAGACCGAGACCCTCTTCCGCGAGCTGGGGGACCCGCGCTACCGGCCCAACTTCCTCCTGCGCAAGATGGTGCGGGCGGGCCACCTGGGGCGGAAGACGGGCCGGGGGTTCTTCACCTACGAAGGCTAGGTGCCCAACCTTGTCACGTTGTTTACTGTTGCCGGACGTGGCACCTCACCCTC
>JBBTDR010000173.1:0-6139 GCA_038042665.1 Nitrospinota bacterium | reverse complement strand
GTCATCGCGGCACCTCCTCGATCGCCTCAAGCTCAAAGCCCATCCCCTCGATCATCCGCCGCGCCTCATCGGCCTGCTGGCCGGGGGTCGTGAGGTAGCCCTCGACGAAGATGGAGTTGGCCGGGTAGAGGGCGAGGGGCTGGAGGCCGCGGAGCTGCACCTCCCGGCCCCCCGCGACCCGGATCTCGGCGGCGGGGTTGTAGAAGCGCATGAGGCACAGCAGCCGCAGGCAGCGCCTGGGCCCCAGGTGGGCCAGCCGCTCCAGCGGGGTGCCGGGGATGGGGTGGAGAAAGTTGACGGGGATGGACTCGGGGCCGAGCCCGCGGAGGGCCTCGCAGACGTCGAGGATGTCCTCCTCCCCTTCCCCCTGGCCAAAGATCACCCCCGAGCAGAGCTCCAGGCCGGCCGAGCGCCCCGCCGCGAGGGTCTCCAGCCGGTCGCGGTAGGTGTGGGTGGAGCAGATGCGCCCGTAGAAGCGCTCGCTGGTGTTCAGGTTGTGGTTCAGCCGCTCCACCCCCGCCTCCCTCAGGCGGCGGGCCTTCTCCCCGTCCAGGAGCCCCAGGGAGCAGCAGATGGAGAGGCCGTGGCGCTCCTTGATGCGCCCGACGGCCCGGCAGAGGCGGTCGATCTCGGCATCCCCCGGCCCCCGGCCGCTCATGACGATGCAGTAGCGCCGGGAGCCCGCCCCGGCCGCCCGGGCGGCGCCCTCGAGCAGCTCCTCCTCGTCCACCAGGCCGTAGCGGGGGACCCCGGCCTCCGAGACCGCCGACTGGGAGCAGTAGGCGCAGTCCTCGGGGCAGAGGCCGCTCTTGGCGTTGATGAGGTAGTGGATCTGGACGGCCCGGCCGAAATGACGCCGCCGGACCCGGAAGGCGGCGTCGAGGAGGGCGAGCAAGTCCTCGTCGGGCGAGGCCAGGAGGGCCCGGCTCTCCTCCCGCGTGGGGCACCCGTCCGCCAGCACCCGGTCCGCCAGCGCCTGGTAGTCCATCCGGCCCTTCCCTTCGCGCCCGAACCCGCCCTTGAAGACCGCCGCCACCTTACGACGGGGGATTTCGGATGGCAACCCGGGGGTGGGATTTCCCCCGGCGGGGAGGCCTGAAACCGGTTTGCCGGTGGCCCGGCTCCTGTGATTCCATGGGGCGCACCAAACGGCACCCCGAAAGGGCGTCCGGCGGGCGCTCCCCCCACTCCACCGAAGGAAGGCCATGCAAGGCTGGGAAAACCTACGCGCCGAGCTGGCGGACGCCCTGGAGGGCGAGGTGCGCTTCGACCCCGTCTCCCGCGCCCTCTACAGCACCGACGCCAGCATGTACCAGATCGAGCCCATCGGGGTGGTCATCCCCCGCTCCGGGGAGGACGTGCGCAAGACCCTCCGCATCGCGGCCGGGCACGGGGCCGCCGTCCTCCCCCGGGGGGGCGGCACCAGCCTCGCCGGCCAGACCGTCGGGCGGGCGGTGGTGGTGGACTTCTCGAAGTACATGAACCAGGTCCTCGCGCTCGATCCCTCCGGCGGCTGGGCGCGCATCCAGCCGGGGCTGGTGCAGGACCACCTGAACGCTCACCTCCGCCCCCACGGCTTCGTCCTGGGCCCCAACACCTCCACCAGCAGCCGGGCCACCCTGGGCGGGATGATGGGGAACAACTCCTCGGGCTCGCGCTCGATCGTCTACGGCAAGACCGTGGACCACGTCATCGAGGCCTCGGGCTTCCTCGCCGGGGGGGAGCCCTTCCACTTCGGGCCGCTCGAGGGCGCCGCCCTCCAGGCCAAGCTCGGGGAGAAGACGCGCGAGGGGGAGATCCACCGCGCCCTCCACCGCCTCGCCCAGGAGAACCGGGCGGAGATCGAGGCGCGCTACCCAAAGATCATGCGCCGGGTGAGCGGCTACAACCTCGACGAGCTCGTCCGGCCCGGCGCCCCCTTCAACCTGGCCAAGGTGCTGACCGGGGCCGAGGGCACCCTGGCCGCCGTCACCGAGATGAAGGTCAGGGTCTGCCCTCTCCCCAAGGCGGTGGGGGTGCTGGTGGTCCACTTCGACAGCATCGAGCGGGCCCTCGCCGCGAGCGGCCCCATCCTCAAGCGCGAGGGGGTGGCCGCTATCGAGATCGTGGACCGGGTGATCCTCGACCAGGCCTCCCAGAACCTCGAGGCCCAGCGCTGGATGAAGAGCTTCATGCGCGGGGAGCCCCAGGCCTTCCTGCTGGTGGAGTTCTACGGGGAGACCCAGGACGAGGCGGAGGAGAAGGTCGAGCGCCTCGCGGCCGACATGGAGCGCGAGGGCGCGGGCTACGCCCGGGTGCGCATGCGCGACCCCGCCACCCGCTCCGACCCCGGCAAGGTGCGCGAGGCGGGCCTGGGCTACATCCTCGGCCGGCGGGGGGACGCGAAGCCCGTCGCCTTCGTCGAGGACTGCGCCGTGCCCCCGGAGAAGCTGCTGGGCTACTACCAGCGCTTCGAGGCCATCATGCGCAGGCACGGCACCTCGACCTCCTACTACGGCCACACGAGCGTGGGGCTCCTCCACCTGCGGCCCGTCATCAACCTCAAGGACGCCGCCGAGATCCGGAAGATGGCGGCCATCCAGCGGGAGGTGGCCGAGCTCGTCCTGGAGTACGGGGGCGCGATGAGCGGCGAGCACGGGGACGGCCTCGCCCGCGGCGAGTGGGTGCCCAAATTCTTCGGGCCCGAGCTCTACGAGGCCTTCCGCCAGGTGAAGCGGGCCTTCGACCCCTCGAACCAGATGAACCCGGGCAAGATCGTGGACGCCCCCTCCTTCACCGAGAACCTGCGCTACGGCCCCTCCTCCAAGACGCCCGAGATCAGGACCGTCATGGACTTCTCGCGCGACCACGGCTTCGCGCGCGCCATCGAGCTCTGCAACGGCGTGGGCGAGTGCCGCAAGCGGGACGGCACCATGTGCCCCTCCTTCCAGGCCACCCGGGAGGAGGAGCACTCGACGCGCGGGCGGGCGAACGTGCTGCGGCGGGTGATCGCCGAGGGCATCCCCGGCGAGGAGCTCACGAGCCGGCGGGTGTACGAGGCGCTCGACCTCTGCCTCTCCTGCAAGGGCTGCAAGGCCGAGTGCCCCTCCAGCGTGGACATGGCCAAGATCAAGGCCGAGGTGCTCCAGGCCTACTGGGACCGCCACGGCCTCCCCCTGCGGGTGAGGCTCATGGGGAGGATCGCGGACCTCAACCGCCTGAGCCTCCCCTTCGCCCCGCTCGTGAACTGGACGCTCCGGAACGGCCCCGTGCGCGCCCTCATGGACCGCTTCCTGGGGGTGGACCGCCGCCGGCCGCTCCCCCCCCTCGCCCGGCCCACCTTCGAGGAATGGTTCCGCGCCCGGGCCCGGCTCGCCCTCCCCGCCCGGCGGGGCAAGGTGCTCCTCCTCAACGACACGTTCACGAATTTCCACTACCCCGAGGTGGGCCGGGCCGCCGTGCGCGTGCTCGAGGCGGCGGGCTTCGAGGTGGAGCTCACCCGGCTGCGCTGCTGCGGCCGGCCCATGCTCTCCCACGGCCTCCTGCGCGAGGGCCGGCGCCTGGCCGAGGAGAACCTCGTGCGGCTCTACCCGGCCCTCGGGGCGGGCACCCCCATCGTGGGCCTGGAGCCGAGCTGCCTCCTCACCTTCCGCGACGAGTACCCGGACCTCGTGCCCGCCGAGGAGGCGCGGCTGCTGGCGCGCTCCGCGTTCCTGCTGGAGGAGTTCCTCGTGGGCCTCAAGGCCAGGGGGGAGCTGGACCTGCGCTTCCGGAAGGCGCCGGGCCGGGCCCTCTTCCACGGCCACTGCCACCAGAAGGCGCTGGTGGGGGTGGGGCCCTCGCTGGAGGCGCTGGGGATGGTGCCGGGGCTGGAGGTGGAGGCCATCCCCTCGGGCTGCTGCGGGATGGCGGGCTCCTTCGGCTACGAGAAGGAGCACTACGCGGTCTCGCTCGCCATCGGCGAGCTGAAGCTCTTCCCGGCCCTCCGCAAGGAGGGCGGGGACGTGGGCGTCATCGCGAACGGGGTGTCCTGCCGCCAGCAGATCGCCCACGGGACGGGCCGCAAGGCCCGCCACCTGGCCGAGGTGCTGGCGGGGGCGCTGGAGGAGGGTTAGGCGGCCGCCGCGGCCGCCTCCTGGCGGGAGGGAAGCGCGCAGGGGAAGAGGACTTCCCGGCCCATGCCGTCGAACACCACGACGTTGCACAGGCCGTTGATCTCGAGGACGTCGAGGAGGCGGGTGAGCTCCTCGTTCCGGCGGGTGCGGACGGCCATCCCCCAGACCAAGCCGTCACTCAGCCCCTCGGTGGGCGCGTCCATACTCCACACAATCTCGATGGCGTCGTCGATCATCGGAGGCCCTTTCCTGGAACCGGACTGACTCGTCCATCGTTTCGGCAGAAGGCCCGGAGACTTGAGGCCCCGGGCGGGATATTTTCGCTCAGGGCCCCGACAAACGGCGAAAACGTCTCTGCTTTCCCTCCCCCGCCGGGCCTTCCTTCTCCCGGCGGGAACCTTTATGCTGGCCGGCGCGATGGGGCCACCGGGCCTCCCGGCTTCCCCCGGGGCGGCGGGGCGTGTCCCCTTCATCCGCCGAGGAGAACCTCTCCATGACGGAAGAGCTCTACCCGCGCTTCTCGGCCCAGGAGCTGGCCCGCCGCCACGGCCTGGCCCGGAAGCTCATGGAGGATGAGGGGCTCGCCTGCCTGCTCTTCTGCGCCATGAGCGGCACGAACCGCAACAACCAGGCCAACATCTACTACTTGACGGGCTACCGGGACTTCAACCACTCCTTCCTCGTCTTCCCCCTCCAGGGCGAGCCCTCGCTCTTCGTGGGGCTCTACAACCACCTCCACAACGCCCAGGGGATGGCCTGCATCGCCGACGTGCGCCACGGCGGCTACGGCAACCCCGAGAAGGTGGCCGCCCGGCTCGGCGAGCTTGGGCTGGGCCGCTCCCGGGTCGGGCTCGTGGGGGTGAACCCGCGCTTCGGGATGGTCCTCTTCGAGGGGCACATGGCCTTCCTCCGGGGGCGCTTCCCCGAGGCCGAGTGGGTGGACGTCTCGGCCCGCTTCCGGGACCTGCGCATCGTGAAGAGCCCGGAGGAGATCGCCTGGCTGCGCGAGGGCGCCCGGCTGACCGACCTCTCGATGGAGGCCCTGCGGGAGCACGCCCGGCCCGGCGTCCCCGAGTACGAGCTCGCGGGCCGCATGCTGGCCGCCTACGCGGCCGAGGGGGGCGAGGCCCTCACTCAGTTCGTGACGGCGACCCCGATGGCGAACCCCCTCACCCCCCTGCCCTGGCAGAACCCCTCCCGGCGGAGGCTCCAGGCGGGGGACATCATCCACACCGAGATCAGCGCCGCCTATCACGGCTACGCCGGCCAGATCCTCCGCCCCTTCACCGTGGCCGCCGATCCCACCCCGCCCTACCGGGCCCTCTTCGAGGCGGCCCTCGAGGTCTTCCGCGACATGTCGAAGGCGATGCGGGCGGGCGCCCCGGTGGGGGACATCCTCGCCGCCACCGAGAGCCTCCCCCGGAAGGGCCTCAAGATCTACGACTCCATCGCCCACGGCTTCGGAGTGGACCTCCTCCAGCCCTCCATCGGCATCCCGGGCTCGGGCTACGCCGCGCCGCCGGCGGACTTCCGCTACCAGGAGAACATGGTGATGGTCATCCAGCCCAACCCGATGGACTCGGCGGGCCGGGGCCTCCAGGTGGGGGACCTCGGGGTGGTGACCCGGGAGGGCTTCCAGAGCCTGCACAGCTTCCCGCTCGCCATCACGCGCTGCGGGTGAGGGGCCCCCGGCCGGGGCGCCCGCCGGCCGCCCGGGACGCCGCGGGACACCAGACGACGGAGGAGAGGAGGCCGCCATGGCCATGGACGCCACGGAAGTCAGCGAGACGATCGCCAACCCCGAGGGAGGGGGGGACGAGCGGTTCCGCAAGCGCGCCGCCATCTACGTCGGCGTGCTGGCAGCCCTCCTGGCCATCACCAGCCTGGGCGGGGAGAACGCCGCCAAGGAGATGATGAGCGCCAACATCTCCGCCTCCAACCTCTGGGCCTTCTACCAGGCGAAGACCATCCGCCAGACGAGCCTCCGCCTGGCCGCCGACGAGATGGAGACCCTGCTCGCCACGCGGCCCGAGCTCGGCGCCGAG
>JBBTDR010000172.1:0-2357 GCA_038042665.1 Nitrospinota bacterium | reverse complement strand
GACGCGGATGGCGGGGTTGAGGGTCTTGGCAACGAGGGCCGAGCCGCACACCCCGCTCCCGCCCCCGAGGGGGACGAGGATCACCTCCAGCCCGGGCTCCTCCTCCAGCATCTCGAGGGCCTGGGTGGCCACCCCGGCGATGAGCAGGGGCTCGTTCGCCGAATGCACGTAGCGCATCCCGCGCTCCCCGGCCTGGGCCTCGCACCACTCGCGGGCCTCGTCGAAGTCCCGGCCCTCGAGGACCACCTCCGCCCCCAGCCCCCGCATGGCGGCCACCTTGTCCGGGTTCGAGCCCTCGGGCGCGGCCACCAGCACCCGGGCGCCGAAGGCGCGGCCCGCCCAGGCGATGGACTGGCCGTGGTTGCCCGTCGAGGCGGTGATGAGGCCGCGCCCCCTCTCCTCGGCGGAGAGGGCGGAGACGAGGTTCACCCCGCCCCGCACCTTGAAGGCCCCGGTCGGCTGCATGGACTCGAACTTGAGGAAGAAGCGGCCCCCCACGCGCCGGGAGAGGGAGGGGACCTCGTGGAAGGGCGTCGGGCGCAGGTGGGGGGCGATGCGCCGCCGGGCGCTCAGGACGTCCTGGAAGGTGGGCTCGCGCATGGGGGCTCCGGGGCCGGGCGTGCTTCTTTATAGCAGACTTGCCCGCCCCCATCCTCCCGGCCTCCGGGCCATTTGCCTCCGCGGGGGCGAGGCACGCCTCGCCCCTACAAATCGCCATCCTCCCGGCCATCTGCGTCTGTAGGGGCGGCCCCCTGTGGCCGCCCTTCAATGGGGCAGGCCCCCCCACCCCGCTTCCAAAGGCCGCGTTGACCCCGGGGAGGGAGGGTTCCTACAATGCGGGCGGGACCGCAGCGGGAGGAAGCAGCCATGAAGAGCGCGCTCGAGATTGCGATGGAGAAGACGGCGTCGATCGGAGCCCAGGCCCGGGAGGAGCTCTCCAAGCTCTCCCCCGGCCAGCGCAAGGAAGTCGAGAAGATCAAGAAGGTGTACGAGAGCAAGCTCGCCGAGAAGGACGTGATGTTCCAGCAGGAGGCCATGAAGCTCACGGGCGGCGTCCCCCTGGAGATGGCCGCCCGCGTCCTCCCGCCCGAGCTGCAGGAGAAGCTGGCGCGGGCGCGGGAGAAGTTCAAGGCCGACAAGGAGGCCCTCGAGGCCGAGCGGGACGGGAAGATCGAGGCCGTCAAGAAACAGGCCTGAGCCCCCCGAGGGGAGAATGAGCCGGGTCGCCATCGTCCGCTGCGAGGACTACGACCGCGCCCGCGTCGGGGAGGCCGCCGCCCGCCTCCTCGAGCTCCTGGGGGGCGCGGCCCGCTTCGCCCGCCCCGGCGAGCGCCTCCTCCTCAAGCCCAACCTCTTGAAGGCCGCCCCTCCCGCGAGCGCCGTCGCCACCCACCCCGAGGTGCTGCGCGCCGTCATCGGGACCCTCCGCGCCGGGGCGCCCGATGTGAAGCTCCGCGTGGGGGACAGCCCCGCCTGGGGCAGCTTCGCCTCCGCCGCCGAGGCGGCCGGCCTCGCTCAGGTGTGCCGGGAGACGGGCGCGGCCCTCAGCCCCTTCGCCAAGGGCGTGAAGACCCCCAACCCCGGGGGCCAGGTGTACGACCACCTCGTCATCGCCCGCGAGGCCCTGGACCGCGACGGCCTCATCAACCTCCCCAAGCTCAAGACCCACGGCCAGCTCTACATGACGGGCGCGGTGAAAAACCTCTTCGGCTGCGTGGCCGGCAAGCGCAAGGCCTGGTGGCACTTCAAGGCCGGGAACTATCAGGACTACTTCCCCCTCATGCTCGTCGAGACCGCCCGCCTCCTCGGCGCCCGCCTCCACATCCTCGACGCCGTCCTCGCCATGGAGGGGAACGGCCCCGCCAGCGGCCGGCCGCGCCCCGCGGGGCTCCTCCTGGCCTCCGAGGACCCCGTGGCGCTGGACCGCGTGGCGGCCGAGGCCGCCGGGCTCGACCCCTCGCGCGTGCGCACCCTCGAGGCCGCCCGCGCCCTGGGCTGGGGGGAGACGGAGCTATCACGCATTGAGATCGCTGGCCTCCCCCTCGCCCAGGCCCGCCTGGAGCGGCCCCTCGCGGAGCCCAAGATGATGGCCATCGGCTTCAGCCTCCCCCGGGTCGTGAAGAGCACCCTCAAGCAGCAGTGGCTCCTCCGGGTCGAGGAGCCGCTCAGGCGGCACGCGTAAAAAAAATTGGAGAAGTATCCGGTGTTATCCGCCGCAACTATCCGGGACTCCTTCTTGATCGCCTCCGCCCGGCCGCATTTTTCCCGCGTGAATGTCCGTGAAATACGTGGACACCCCGTTTCGCCCCCAGCCGAACACGCCTCCCTCCCCCCAGGCGGTGACGGGCACCGCCACC
>JBBTDR010000171.1:0-8379 GCA_038042665.1 Nitrospinota bacterium | reverse complement strand
GACGAGGCGTATCTTCCCCCCCCGCAGGGCGGCGTCGGCCAGGACGTTGGCCCATCTGCCCAGGCCCATGGACGCGGCGCGGACGGGCTCGAACGCCATCTTCTCCCCCTCAGGCATGCGGATGGTTCATGGGTGGGCGCGGCTGGCGCGGGGGGGGGGGGACCATACCACCCCGCGCCCGGCGGGAGAAGTCACTTCGCGGCCGAGATTGCCTCCGCGCGGGCCAGCAGCCCGGCGCGCTTGAGGCTGGCGCGGACCCCCTCGCGCTCCTCCTCGCTCAGGGGGCACACCGGGGGGCGCACGGAGCCTCCCGCCATGCCGATGAGCTCCATCCACCACTTCATGGCGGCGATGGGCATCCGGCCCTGCGCCCAGGGGCCCATCAGCCACCTCGCGTGGGCGGCGCGGAGGGGGGCCAGGCTCTGGGAGAGGGCGGCGGCGCGGCCCGTCTCCCCGCGCAGGGCGAGCTCCGTGTACTCCCGGATGGGGAGCCAGCCCGGCACCTGGTACATGTGGGGCGTGTAGGTCAGGAGCCAGCGGTGGCCGAGCTGGGTCATGTTGTGGAACCAGACGGCCTCGTCCGCCACGCTGAAGACGATCTGGTCCCCGATCGCCTCCTGGAGCAGGATCGTCCCGTGGGGGTTCAGGTCGGCCTGCTTCATGCCGCAGACGTTGGGCAGCGCCGCGAGCCGGCGGGCGAGGTCGGGGCCGATGGGGTGGCTGGAGCCCGGGGAGTTGAAGAGGACGATCCCGATGTCCACCCGCTCGGCCACGTAGCTCATGTACTCCAGCACCGCCGCGTCCGACCGGGCGGCGATGAAGGGGGTGAGGATGATCACGAAGTCGTAGCCGGCCTCCTGGGCGTGGCGGGCCAGCTCCAAGGCCGCCCGGGCGGACTGGTCGTGCACCCCCGCCATCATGGGGATGCGGCCCCCCGCCCCATCCAGCATCACCTCGTGGGCGCGCTTGCGCTCCTCGAGGCTCAAGGACCAGAACTCGCCCACGTTGCCCGAGCAGTAGTGCCCGTCCACCCGCAGGCCCTCGACGATGATGTCCATGTTGCGGCGGATGCCCGCCTCGTCGAGCGCGCCCTCCCGCGTGAAGGGAGTGGGAAGGGCCGTCCAAACGCCCCGCAGGACCTCCCGCGCGTACTCCTTGGCTTCCCGCTTGCGGTATTTCATCCTGGCCTCCTCCCGGGGCTAGTAGCCGCTCCCGGACGGCGGCCCCTCCTTCTTGGGCAGCTTGTCCGGCGAGCCGAAGAAGTAATCGTTCCCCTCCACCAGCTTGTGGCAGTTGATGCAGTACTGCACGTTCCCGGCGTAGCCCTCGAAGATCTTCCCCTCCCAGCGCAGGACGCGGAAGTCCGGGGTGGCGATGGCCCAGTACCAGTCGCCGGCGTCGGGCCTGGCGTTGGGGGCCTCCTTGCGCATCACGAAGAGATAGGCGCGGTCCCCCGGCTTGCCGTCCACGTTCTCCCAGGAGTCCTTCACGACGAGGCTGCCGGGGGGGAAGTTGAGGAGCTTGGCCGGGGAGCCCTCGGGCGCCCGCTGGAAGCGCTGCCACTCGGCCCAGGCGGGGGGGTTCAGGTGGGTCCGCACCAGCCGCCTGCCGTGGGAGCTGCTGAAGACGGGCGCCTGGGAGGTGGAGGACCACGTCAGGTAGTCCTGGATGAAGCCGAGCTTCCGCAGCTCCTGCCCCCGGGCGGAGAGGGCGAGGGCGGCGGACGCCGCGAGGATGAGAACCGCCCCGCCGGCCATCCGGACGCCCTTCGGGAACCGCGCGCGCATGGCTTCCTCCTGAGAGGGGCGCGCCCCGCCGGGCGCCCCCGCGGGGGGGCTGGCAAGGGGGATGATCTCCGCCCCGGGGCGGAATATCAAGCGGGGGCGCCCCAGGCATGAACCCGCCTGAAAATGAGGCAGGTGCTCTCGGGCGGGGAGGGGCTATCTTCTCCGTTGGGGGAGCCCCCGCCCGCCCTCCCCTTGGGAGAGGGAGAGGCGCGCGGCGGGAGGCGCTTTGGGCGGGGCCGGGCCCCGCGCCCTAGGGCTCGTAGGTGATGCGGTAGACCGCCCCCGCCCGGTCGTCCGAGACGAGGAGCGAGCCGTCCGGGAGTTCCTGCACATCCACCGGGCGGCCCCAGGCCGCCCCTCCCTGGAGCCAGCCGTGGGCGAAGGGCGTGTACTCGACGGCGCGGTTCCCCTCGAGGCGCACCAGGCGCACGCGGTAGCCGATGTGGGCGCTACGGTTCCAGGAGCCGTGCTCGGCGATGAAGATCTGGTGGCGGTACCGGGGCGGGAACATCCGCCCGGTGTAGAAGCGCATGCCGAGGGAGGCGACGTGCGGCCCCAGCTCCTGGACGGGCGGCGTGAAGCGGGCGCAGTCCCCCTCCTTGCCGAACTCGGGATCGAGGATCGCCTTCCCGTGGCAGTGGGGATAGCCGAAGTGGAGGCCCGCGCGCGGGGCGTGGTTGAGCTCGTCGGGGGGCTGGTCGTCCCCCATCCAGTCCCGCCCGTTGTCGGTGAACCAGAGCTCCCCCGTCGCCGGGTGCCAGTCGAAGCCCACGGTGTTCCGCACCCCCCGGGCGAAGACCTCGAGGCCCGTGCCGTCCGGGCGCATCCGGAGGATGGCGGCGTAGGGGTCGCCCGGGTTGCAGATGTTGCAGGGGGCTCCCACGGGGACATAGAGCCAGCCGTCCGGCCCGAAGCGGATGAACTTCCAGCCGTGGTGACGGTCGGTGGGCAGCTTGTCGTAGACCACCTCGGGCGCGGGCGGGCTCTGGAGGCGGGACTCGATCTCCCTGAAGCGCAGGACGCGGTGGATCTGGGCCACGTAGAGGTCGCCGCCCTTGAAGGCGATCCCGTTCGGGGTGTCCATGCCCTCGATGAGGGTGACCACCTCGTCCGCCCGGCCGTCGCGGTCCTTGTCCGGCAGGGCGTAGATCTTCCCCGCCCCGCGCGTGCTGACGAAGACAGTGCCCGAGGGGCTGATCGTGAGGGAGCGAGCGCCGGGCACGTTCCGGGCGTAGAGGCGGATGCGGAAGCCGGGCGGGAGCTGAATCCGATCGAGGGGCAGCTCCTGCGCGGCGGAGAGGGAAGGCCCCGCCAGCCAGGCGAACGCGAGAAGGAAGGCGAGCGCGCGGATTCGCACGGGAGCTCCTGCGGCGCCTAGATGCTCACCGGGAAGCTCGGGAGGCGCACCCGGTCGCTCTCCCCCTTCGGGTCCGTCATGGCGAGCTCCTCCAGGGCGGTCTCCGACAGGGTGCGGTCGATGGCGGCCTCGAGCTTCTTCCACAGGAGGCGGCTCCCGCAGATGGGGATGCTGGGGCAGGGGCCGCCCGCCTCGTCGGCGTCCCCGCAGTCCACGGGGCGGATCTCCTCCTCCACGGCGGAGAGCACGGCCTTCATGCTGATCTGGGAGGGCGGCAGGGCCAGGATGTAGCCCCCGCCCGGCCCCCGGGTGCTGCGCACGAGCTTGGCGCGCCGCATCTTCACGAAGAGCTGCTCCAGGTAGTGCTGGCTGATGGCCAGGCAGCCGGCGATCTGGGGCAGCGGGATGGGATGGGTCTGCGAGTGCCTCGCCAGCTCGATCATGGCGAGCACCGCGTAGCGTCCCTTGGTCGAGATCCTCATTTTCGTCTTTCCCTCCCCTTGGGCGCTCCCGAGGGCGTCTCAGGAGATGGTCATCCGGGACGGGGCCCCCTTCGGGGCACCCGAGCTGCAAGCCTCGCACCGCGGGTCGGGAAGCAGGGGCGCCGTCCCCATGGTGTTCCGCCAAAGGTCCGCCGTCAAAAGACGGCCCGCCCAGGCCGGAGGCCGCCCCGCCAGCAGGCGCAGGGCCTCGGCCGCCTGGGCCATTCCGATGAAGCCCGCCACCGCCCCCAGCACCCCCGCCCGCCCGCAGGAGGCGGCGAGGGGATCGCCCGGGGCGCCGCCGTACAGGCAGCGCGCGCAGGCGGTCTGGCCCGGGAGCACGGTGAGCACCTGGCCGAAGCACCGGAGGATGGCCCCCAGCACCAGGGGCTTCCCCTCCTGGAGGCAGGCCTCGTTCACCGCGAGCTTGGTGCCGAGGTTGTCGCTCCCCTCGACCACCACGTCGTACCCGGCGATCAGGCTGGCGGCGTCGGGGGCGCCGAGCCGCGCGCGGTGCGTCACCACCTCCACCGCGGGCGCCAGCGCCCGGAGGCGCTCGGCCCCCGACTCCACCTTGGGGCGGCCCACGTCGGCGCCGCGGTGGAGGAGCTGGCGGGTGAGGTTCGAGAGGTCCACCCGGTCCTCGTCCACCAGCCCGATGCGGCCCACCCCCGCGGCGGCCAGGGCCAGGGCAGCGGGCGAGCCCAGCCCCCCGGCCCCCACCACGAGGCCCGAGGAACGCGCCAGCCGCCCGGCGAGGCTCATGCCCCCTCCGCCACTTCCAGCTCTTCCGCGAGGAAGTCCTTGCGGGCGCGGTCCCAGCGGAAGACCTTCGCTCCCCTCACCTCGCCCTCCCGCACGCTCAGCACGATGTGGGCGGCGTCCGGGAAGGAGGGCACGTCCCCGAAGGGCACGGCTGCCTCCTTATCCTCCTGGGAGAAGTAGGCGTCCTCGTCGGGGTGGCTGTGGAAGATGCCCCGCAGCACCTCGCCCTTGGACCGCGCTTCGCGGAGGATGCGCTCGAGCTCGAAGGGCTCGATCAGGAAGGCCCGCCGCGCCGTGCGGGGATAGGACTGCGGATCCTTCTCGTGCATCTCGCCCTGGATGTTCCGCAGGAGGAACACCCGCAGCCCGCGGGGGTCGCCGTTCCCCTCCCCGGAGGCCCCGGAGGGAGGGCCCACGATCACCCCGCAGCACTCGTCCGGGTAGGCCGTCCGGGCGTGCCCGCGCATCCTCTCGGCTTGTTCCTGGGTGAGCTTCAAAGCCGGCCCCTCTAGCGCATCTCGCTCAGGTAGCGGTCGCCGCCGTCCGGGAAGATGACCACGATGACGCCGCCCCGCATGCGCCGGGCCACC
Organism: Nitrospinota bacterium; assembly: GCA_038042665.1. GTDB lineage: Bacteria > UBA8248 > UBA8248 > UBA8248 > UBA8248 > 2-12-FULL-69-37. The sequence goes on along the minus strand of JBBTDR010000171.1, from coordinate 3,398 downwards.
TCCCGCGCCCCCACCATCGCCGCCCCGGAGGAGTGGCCCACGAAGATGCCCTCCTCCCTCGCCAGGCGCTCGGCGAAGGTGTAGCTCTCCTCCGTCTCGGCGAGGAAGAGGTGGTCGTGCGCGGACTCGTCGTAGATGGCGGGACGGATGGCCGTGGGGATGTGCTTCATGCCCTCGAGGCCGTGGAAGGAGTCCGCGGGCATGACGGCGCATATCTTCACCTCCGGCTTGCGCTTCCTGAGCCCCCGCCCGGTCCCCACCAGGGTGCCCGTGGTGCCGAGCCCCGCGACGAAGTGGGTGACCCGCCCGTGGGTCTGCTCCAATATCTCGACCGCCGTCCCGTTCTCGTGCGCAAGCGGGTTGGCGGGGTTGTCGTACTGGTTGGGGAGGAAATAGCTGTCCGGGTCCTCCTCGTACATCTTCCGCACGAGGCGCTGGGCGCCGTCCGAGCCCTCGAGGGCGCTCGAGTAGACGATCTCCGCCCCGTAGGCCTTGAGGGTGGCCTTGCGCTCGGGGCTCGCGTTGGCGGGAACCACGAGCTTCACGGGGATGCCGAGGGCGGCGCCGATCATGGCGTAGGCGATGCCGGTGTTCCCGCTGGTGGAATCGATGAGGGTCATGCCGGGCCGCAGGTGGCCGCGCGCGAGGCCCTCCCTCACCATGGAGAGGGCGGGGCGGTCCTTCACCGAGCCGCCGGGGTTGAACCACTCCGCCTTCGCCCACACCTCAACGAGGGGGTGCTCCTTCTCCAGGAGCCGGATGCGGAGGAGAGGGGTGTTCCCGATCAGTTTCAGGATCGGGGCATCCTCTATCCTGCGGAAGGCGCCGGAGGCCGCCTCAACCATGCTCTCCGCCATCACATTCATCCTCTATGGACCAACGGTTCCCGCCCCGCCGGGAGGTCTGCGCCTCCCGGACAGGGGATCCTCACGGCGCCGCCGCCGCGCGGCCCCACAAGCGGCCGCGCCCGAAATCGAAGCCCGCCGAACCCGCGCGGCCGCCCTCCAGAAGGGCGCGGATGGCCGCCGCGGCCAGCAAGGCGCCCAGCGCTCCCTCGGCCGGAGCCGTGGGGAGCGCCTCGTCTTCGGACTCCCCGAACCACGCCGGCGCCCGGTCATCCGCCGGGACGGCCCCTTCCCCCAAAACGGCCCCCGCCCCCAAAACGGCCCCCGAGAGGCCCCGGCGCTCGCCCCGGATCACCGCCATGCCCGCCGCGCGGAACATCCCGGCGAGAGCTTCCGCCCCCCCGATGAGCAAGGCCACCCGGCCATCCCACCGCCGCGCCCCGGCCTCGCCCCCAAGCACCTCGAGGCGGGCGTCGGGGTTGATGGCCCGGACGGCGTCAGCCGGCCCCGCCGCGCCAAAGGCCCCGAGCAGCCCGGCCAGGGAGCCGGGCGTCCGGACGGGAGGGCCGAGGGGCCACCAGCCGATCCGGCCCACCCCGGCGGCCGCCAGGTAGGCGGCCAGGGCCTCCGCCGTCCCCTGGGCCTCGGGGGGGAAGGCGATGAGGACCGCGCCCGCCAGCAGCCGCTCCTGCCCCTCCTTCCCCACCTGGGGGAGGAGGAGGTGGCGGCTGTAGCGCTGGACCTGGGCTCCGGTGAGGGTCACGGGCGTCCCCTGGGGCGGCTCCGGATCAGCCGCCTCCCGCGATGGCCGGCACGATCGACACCTCGTCGCCGGCCTTCACCTTGGTGCCTTCGCCCTGGAGGAAGCGGATGTCCTCCTGGTTCACGTAGATGTTCACGAAGCGGCGCAGCTTGCCGTTCTCGTCGTAGAGGCGCTGGCGGATGCCGCTGTGCCTCTGATCGAGCTGGGCCAGAACCTCCTTGACCGTGCTCCCCTCCACCTCGACGGTGTCCTTCTGCTGCGTGAACTCCTGCAAGGGGGTCGGGATTCGAATGAAGACCGGCATCTTGCTCTCCCCTCCGATGGCCGCCCCCGCGCGCGGGAGCGGCGGCCAGCTCGAACGACGCGATGTCAGCGGAAATAAGGCTCCAGGCTGAAGTAGCGCTCGGCTCCGTCGGGCAGCACCACGACCACGTTCTGCTCCGGCGGCATCCCGCGCGCCACCCGCAGCGCCGCGGAGACCGCCGCCCCGGCCGAGATCCCCGCCGCGACGCCCTCCTCGCGGCAGAGGGCCCTCGAGCAGTCGTAGGCCTCCTGGTCGGACACCGCCTCGACCTGATCGATGACCGAGCGGTTCAGCACCCGGGGAACGAACCCCGCCCCGATCCCCTGGATCATGTGGGGCCCGGCCTTCCCGCCCGAGAGCACGGCGCAGCCCGAGGGCTCGACGGCCACGACCCGGGTGGAGGGACGCTTGGCCTTGAGCACCTCGCCCACGCCGGTGATGGTCCCGCCCGTGCCCACCCCAGCCACGAAGGCGTCCACCGGGTGGGAGCCCATGTCGCGCAGGATCTCCCGGGCGGTGGTGCGGCGGTGGATCTCCGGGTTGGCGGGGTTGTTGAACTGCTGGGGCATGAAGAAGTCCGGGTGCTCGGCGAGGAGCTCCTCGGCCTTCACCACCGAACCCATCATGCCGCCCTCCCCGGGGCTGAAGACCACCTCCGCCCCGTAGCGCGTGAGCAGGGAGTGGCGCTCGTGGCTCATGCTCTCGCTCAGGACGATGATCACCCGGTAGCCCCGGACCGCCCCCACCATGGCCAGGCCGATCCCCGTGTTGCCGCTCGTGGGCTCGAGAATGGTGCCCCCGGGCTTGAGCAGGCCGCGCCTCTCGGCGTCGAGGATCATGCTCAGGGCGATGCGGTCCTTCACGCTGCCGCCGGGGTTGAACTGCTCCAGCTTGGCGTACACGCGCGCGCTCTTGGGGTCGGCCAAGCGCCGGAGCCGCACGAGCGGGGTGCTTCCGACCCGGGCCAAAATATCGGGATGGGCCCGCAACGTCTGGGAGGGGCGCCCGCGTGTGCTCAGGGGCATGGGAAATTTTCCCCTTTCTTAACCAAAGGCTCCGCATCCACCCAAGGGAAGCATAGAAATCCCAAACAAAATTGTCAAGATTACCATAGGCAAACTACCGGGAGCCTCCGCCGCAGGTTTTCTTTTTCCGAAGATTTCTATCTTGGGTGCCAAGATGATACATTGGGAGGATGCGGCGGGGTATGACTTTCCGCCTCGGAGGGGCAAAGCCCGAAACCCCGGGATTCTCTTTGGCAGGATGGATATTTTGGGCCCAAGGGAAAGGACAGCTGCCTTGATCCTCCGTCCGGACACGCCCCTGCCTCCCGTCGCCCTCACCATCGCCGGCTCCGACTCCAGCGGGGGGGCCGGGATTCAGGCCGATCTCAAGACTTTCTCCGCCTTCGGGGTCTTCGGGGCTTCCATCATCACCGCCCTCACCGCCCAGAACACCGTGGGGGTGCAGGGGGTGCATGCCGTCC
>JBBTDR010000170.1:0-2928 GCA_038042665.1 Nitrospinota bacterium | reverse complement strand
CGGCCGGGGGCTTCGGCCCCGCGGGGCGGCCGGGCCTGCGCCTCCTCACCCTCTCCCCCGAGGCGAAGGGCGCCTGCGAGGCCGCGCGCGCGATGAGCGGGCGCGGCGTCGTGGTGGCCATGGGCCACACCGCCGCCTCGGATGAAGAGGTGAGGGCCTTCCTCGCGGCGGGGGCGCGCTTCGCCGTCCATGCCTTCAACCGCTACGCCGCCCCCGGGGGAGGCACGCCCGGCCACCGCGCCCCGGGGCCGATGGCCTTGGCCGCCACGGACGATCGCCTCATGGCCGGCCTCATCGCCGACGGCGTCCACGTGAGCCCCCAGGTGATCGCCGCCTTCGTCCGGAGCCGGGGGTGGGAGCGCGTCGCCCTCACCTCGGACCTCGTCTCGGACCGGGGATTGGCCGGACCCCCGGAAGGAGCCTCCCCCGGGGGCGCCGCCGTGTGGCGCGGGGGTGTGCTCACGGGCAGCCGCCTCTCCCTCGGGGAGGTGCTCCCCCGCTACCGGGAGTGGACGGGCCTCCCGGCCGGCTGCGCCGCCGCCGCCGCCACCCAGCAGCCCGCCCGCCTCCTCGGGTTGCAGGATGAGGGAGGCCGCCTCGCCGAAGGGGCGCGCGCGGATCTCTGCGTCCTCGACCCCGGGACGCTCGAGGTGCGCGCCGTCCTCGCCGGGGGCCGGTGGGCCTCCGGAAGCCCTCCATTTGCGGAGCCCTAGGGATTCCACCATAATGGCCAAGGGATTGGTTTTCCTGGCCCTGAGCGGCGCGCTCCGCCCCGCCGCCACAAAAGGCCCGGTGCGATGTATGACCTCTTGTTCCGCGGCGCCCTGCTGTTCGACGGCGAGGGGGGAGAGCCCTTCCCCGGCGACCTCGCGGTCGCGGGCGGCGCCATCGCGGCCCTGGGTCCCCGGGTGGGGGGGCGGGCCCGCCTAGTGATCGCCGCCCAGGGGTTGGCGCTCTCGCCCGGCTTCGTGGACATCCACGGCCACTCCGACTACTACCTCCTCATCAATCCCACCGCCGAGGCCAAGGTGCGCCAGGGGGTGACCACCGACGTCGGGGGCAACTGCGGCTACTCCGCCGCCCCCATCGCGGGCCCCGAGCGGGAGGACCGCGTCCAGACCTACCGCGAGCAGTTCGATCTCGACCTCCCCTTCGACACCCTCGACGGCCACCTCCGCCGGCTGGAGGCGATCGGCATCTCGGTGAACTACGCCCCCCTCGTGGGCCACAACACCGTGCGCGGGAGCGTCATGGGCGGCAGCGCCCGGCCCGCCACCGCCGGGGAGCTCGCCCGGATGGAGGCCATGGTCGCCCAGGGGATGGCCGAGGGCGCCTTCGGCCTCTCGACCGGGCTGGTCTACGCCCCCGCCTGCTTCGCCAGCCGGGAGGAGCTGACCGCCCTCTGCCGCGCGGCGGGGGAGCGCGGCGGCCTCCTCGCCACCCACATGCGCAGCGAGGGGGACGGTCTCCTCGAGGCGATCGAGGAGGTGATCGGCGCGGCGCGCGACGCCGGCCTCCCCCTCCAGATCAGCCACCTCAAGACGGCGGGGGAGCGCAACTGGCACAAGCTCGACGCCGCCTTCGCCCTCATCGAGGAGGCCCGCGGGCGCGGCCAGGACGTGACCTCGGACCGCTACCCCTACACCGCCTCGAACACCCACCTGAGCGCCCTGCTCCCGGATTGGGCGCACGACGGGAGCGCCGCGGAGAAGCTTGCCCGCCTGCGCTCCGGGGAGAGCCGCGCGCGCATCCGCGCGGAGGTCCTCGCCTCCCACCCCGAGCCGGAGTACTGGGAGCGCATCCTCCTCAGCCGCACCTTCACCGGAAAGAACCGCGAGGCGGAGGGGCTCACCCTCTCCGAGCTGGCGAAGAGGCGCGGGGTGGCGCCCGCTGACGCGATGCTGGACCTCCTCGCCGAGGAGAAGCTCCAGGCCGAGATCCTCATCTTCATGATGAGCCCCGAGAACATGCGCCGCATCCTGAAGAAGCCCTACGTCATGGTGGGCTCGGACGCGGGCGCCCTCACCCACGCGCCCCCGCTCGGGGGCGGCCGCCCCCATCCGCGCAACTTCGGCACCTTCCCCGCCGTCCTGGGCAACCTCGCCCGGGACGAGGGGCTGCTCCCCGCCGCCGAGGCCATCCGCAAGATGACCTCCGCTCCCTGCCGCCGCCTGGGCATCGCCGACCGCGGGGCGCTGCGGGCGGGGATGAAGGCCGACCTCGTGCTCTTCGACCCCGCGCGGGTGCGCGACACAGCCACCTACGAGCGCCCCATGTCCTACCCCGAGGGGATCGCGATGGTGCTCGTGAACGGCGTCCCGGTGGTGGAGGGGGGCGCCCACACCGGCGCCCGCCCCGGGCGCGGCCTGCGCAAGCCCTCCGCGAACGGCGGGCCCCGGCGATGATGGGCCTCTACGGCACCCTCGGGCTGGTGGCCGCCCTGGCCGCGCTCGGCCTCGCCGCGGCCTGGCTCTACTTCCGCCGCTCCCGGCGCCGGGCGGAGTTCCCCGCCGACGCCTGGGAGCCCTACCTCCAGCAGGGCGGCGCGCCCACCCCCTGGGGCACCGGGGTGCCCGACGAGGTGGAGAAGATGGCGGGCGGCGCGGCGGCCTCGGAGCCCGAGGGCCAGTACGTCGCCCTTCCTCCCGCCTCGGACGGGAGCATGTCCTCCCGGATGAAGACCCTCGAGGCCATCCCCATCAGCGCCGGGGAAGAGAAGAAGAGAGCCGGGGAGGAAGAGCGGCGGCGGGCCGAGGCGGATGCGAAGCGCAAGGCCGGGGAGGCCGCCCGCGCGGGCGCCCCCGCGCCCCCGCCCATCGAGGGCGGCGCGGACCTCCTCGATCTCCTCGCCTCCTCGCCGGAGGAGACGCCCCCCCCGCGCGCCGCCGCGCCGGCCCCTTCGCCTCCTCCGGCGGCGCAGGCCGCGGG
>JBBTDR010000169.1:0-2583 GCA_038042665.1 Nitrospinota bacterium | reverse complement strand
CCGAAGACGGCCACGCTCTCCCCGGGCCGCACCTTGGCGCCGTTGATGACGGCGCCCACCCCCGTGATGACGGCGCAGCTCACCACGGCGGCCTTGTCGAGGGGCATGTCCTCGCGGATCTTGAGCACCGAGCGCTCGGAGACGACCGAGTGGGAGCTGAAGGTCGAGACCCCGAGCCAGTGGTGGATGCGCTCGCTCCCCCGCTTGAAGCGGGTGGTGCCGTCCGAGAGGACGCCGTGGTTGCGCATGTGGGCCCCCTCGCCGCAGGTGGCCGGGCGGCCCGAGAGGCAGGGCTCGCACCGGCCACAGCTGTAGCGCCAGATCGAGACCACGTGGTCCCCCGGCCGGACCGAGGTGACGCCCGCGCCCACCGCCTCGACGACGCCCGCCCCCTCGTGCCCGAGGATGATGGGGGTGGGGGCGGGGATGATGCCCTCCATCACGTGGTGGTCGCTGTGGCACACCCCGGCGGCCGCCATCCGCACGAGCACCTCGCCCGCGCGCGGGCCCTCGACCTCGATCGCCTCGACGGCGAGGGGCTTGCCGACTTCATAGAGAATGGCCGCTTTCATGGGGTCTCCCTTTCTGGAGGACGCTGGAGGGCCGCATTATGCCCCTCCGCGCGGCGTTTGACACCCGGCCCCGGCGCGGTAAGATCGGGGGCAGCAGGACCCGCTAGGGGTGTTTTGGCTGAGAGCCCCCGCCGAGGGGGGCAACCCTTAGAACCTGATCTGGGTAATGCCAGCGAAGGGAAGCGGGCCGGGATAGGACGGAGGGAGCGGGTTCCCCTCCGCGCATCTTGGGCCGCTTCCCCCGGGGAGGCGGCTTTCGTATTTCCCGGCCGGGGTGGGGAAGAGGGCGGATGCGCATCCGGGTGAACGGGGAGGAGCGGGAGGTGGGGGGGGGCCTGACGGTGGCGGGCCTGCTGGCGTCGCTGGAGCTCCCGCCCGCCGGCATCGCCGTCGCCCGGAACATGGTGGTGGTCCGGCGGAGCGACTACGCGGCGACTCCGCTGTCGGAAGGGGACGAAGTCGAGATCGTCCGGGCCGTGGGCGGGGGATGAGGCCCCGCCGCGCGCCCGCGCGGGGAGAGATCGCCATGTCGAGCACCTGGCAGGTCGGCAAGCACACCTTCACGTCCCGGCTCATCGTGGGCTCGGGCAAGTACCCCAACTTCTCGGTCATGCGGGAGGCCCTCGAGGCGGCCGGGGCCGAGATGGTCACGGTGGCCATCCGCCGCGTGGACCTGAACGACCGCAGCGCGAAGGGCTTCTGGGCCCACTTCGACACCCAGAAGTACACCATGCTCCCCAACACGGCGGGCTGCTACGACGTGAAGAGCGCGGTCACCACCGCCCGCCTCGCGCGCGAGGTGACGGGCTCGGACCTCATCAAGGTGGAGGTCATCGGGGACGAGAAGACGCTCTTCCCGGACAACGAGGGGCTCCTGGAGGCCTGCAAGATCCTCCTCGAGGAGGGCTTCACGGTGCTGCCCTATTGCATCGACGACCCGGTCATCTGCAAGAAGCTCGAGCAGCTGGGCTGCCACGCGGTGATGCCCTTGGCCGCCCCCATCGGCTCGGGCCTGGGCATCCGCAACCCCTACAACCTGCGCATCATCCTCGAGCAGTGCTCGGTCCCCGTCATCGTGGACGCTGGCGTCGGCACGGCCTCGGACGCGGCGGTGGCCCTGGAGCTCGGGGCCACGGCCGTCCTGATGCAGACCGCCATCGCGGGGGCGGACGACCCGGTGAAGATGGCCCGGGCCATGCGGCTGGCCGTCGAGGCGGGGCGGTTGGCCCACGAGGCGGGGCGCATCCCCATGAAGCTCTACGCCACGGCCTCGAGCCCGCTCACCGGCGTCATCGGGAGCTAGGCCCCGCGCCGATGGCGGAGGCCCTCGACCCCCTCTACCTCATCACGGACCGCGCGGTCCCTCCCGCGGGGGACCTCCTCGGGGCGCTCGAGGCGGCGCTGCGGGGGGGGGTGCGCCTGGTCCAGTTCCGCGAGAAGGACCTCTCCCCCCGCGCCCGCTGGGAGCTGGGCGGGAAGGTGATGCGCCTGGCGGAGGGGAGCGGGGCCTCCGTCGTCGTGAACGGGGACCCGGCTCTCGCCCTGGCCCTCGGGGCGGCGGGGGTGCACCTGGGGAAGGAGACCCTGCCCGTGGGGGTGGTGCGCGGGCGGCTGGGCTGGCGGGGCCTCATCGGCTACTCGGCCCACGGCGGCGGGGAGGCCGCCCGGGCCTTCGCCGAGGGGGCGGACTTCGTCACCCTGAGCCCGGTCTTCCCCACCCGGAGCAAGGCGGCCCAGGGCCCCGCGCTGGGGCTCGAGGGCTTCCGCGAGCAGGCGCGGGGGCTCCCGGGCCCGGTCTACGCCCTGGGCGGGGTGGGGCCCGGGAACGCGGCGGCCTGCCTTGAGGCCGGGGCGCACGGGGTGGCCTTGATCGGGGCCGTCCTGGCCGCGCCCGACCCGGCCGCCGCGGCGGCGGCGCTGCGGGAGGCCCTGGCCCGGAGCGGCTGAGCCCTCGTCCCGCCCATTCCCAGGTCCGGCCCCCCTCCGGCCCGCCCCTTGAGAAATCTTTCCG
>JBBTDR010000168.1:0-2089 GCA_038042665.1 Nitrospinota bacterium | reverse complement strand
CCGACGCTGACGAAGCCCCCCTTGAAGACGCCGAAGAGGACCTCGAAGTACTCGACGGAATTGTCGGCGTAGAGCGCGACCCGGTCGCCCTTCCTGAGGCCCAGGCCAGCCAGGGCGTTCGCGACCCGGTTCGCGTTCTCGTCGATTTCGGCGAAGGTCCTCTCCCTTCCGGCGCACACGACCGCCGTCTTCCTCGAGTGCCAGCGGGCGGCGCGGCTCACCAGCGTTCCCACATCCATCCCTTCCGCTCCTTCCGGGCTTCATGGCCCCCAGGCGAGGACCCAGCTTGGCGATTCGGCGCGGGCGACCCTCAGACGGATAATCAAGGCGTACTCCTGCCTGCCCCCGTCCCGTCCAAAGATTCGGCTCATCCTGTTCCTTCCCGATAAACCCAACCGAGCGATGGCCCGAAGCCGGGGTAGGCCGCCGGGCATCATGGCCTCGAAAAGAGTCCTTGCCACCGGACTCCAGAGGTTATCATAAATACCCGATATTCAATATTTTACTGCCGGACGGGACCGGGCTGAAAGATCGCTGGGTCCACGCAGGGACTTACGATCCGGATGGGTTTTGGGACGGGCAAATCCGTTGGGGAGGCTCTTCGGCCGGTCATTGGGTCAGCCCACCGGCTCCCCTTCGGTGCGCTCCATCTCGAGAATGTCCCGCCGCAACTGCTCCGTGATGGTCCCGGGTGCGGGCATGGGGCGCCCGTCCACCTCGGCCACGGGGTGGACCCTGCTGAAAGAGGAGGTGAGGAAAGCTTCGTCGGCCGTGTAGAGGTCGTAAAGGGTGAGATCGGCTTCTTCGGCGGGAATCCCCGTCCGGGCGGCAATGCCGAGCACCGTCCGCCGCGTGATGCCGTCCAGCACTTGATGGGCACGGGGGGTCTTCAGCACCCCGTCCTTCACAACGAAGATGTTCTCCCCCGGCGCCTCCGCCACGAAGCCCCGCAGGTCCAGCAGGATGGCCTCGTCGAAGCCCGCCTCGACGGCCTCGATCCGAGCAAGGATGTGATTGAGGTAGTTCAGGGACTTCACGCGCGGCTCGAGGCACTCGGGCGGCACCTTGCGCACTCCCGCCGTCTTGAGCCTCAAGCCCGCCCCCTTGGCCCGGTAGGTCGAGGCCGTGGCGGCGGGAGGGGCCGGCTCGTGGAGGAGGACGGCCAGGGTGGGCCGGGGAGCGACGCGGGGATCGAGCAAGGGATAACCCTCCCCCCGGGAGACGACGACGCGGATGTAGACCTCCCCGGCCCCGGAGCGGCGCACCGTCTCCTTGACGATCTCGCCGATGCGCTCCTTCGTTTCGGGCAGCGCGAGCCGAAGCGCCCGGGCCGAGCGCTCGAGCCGGTCCATGTGCTCACGCAGCTTGAAGATACGGCCTCCCGTGGCCGTCAGGCTCTCGAAGATGCCGTCCCCGTAGAGGAAGCCGTGGTCGAAGGCCGAGACCTTCGCCTTCCCGGCTTCGACGAATTCCCCATTCACGTAGCAGATGAGCTTCATGGCATCTCCGGGCGGATTCGCCCTCCCTACATCGCGCACCAGCCATCGTCCACGATGAGATCGTGGCCGTGGACGGCGCTGGCGTCGTCGGAGGCCAGGAAGACGGCGGCCCCGGCCATCTCCCCGGTCGAGATGTAGGCGCGCCCCGTCGGGGTGTAGCTGGCCATCAGCTTCACGAACTCGGGGTCGTCCTGGAGGTGCTGGTTGAGGGGAGTGGCGGTGTTCCCCGGGGAGATGGAGTTCACATTGATGCCGAACTTGGCGATCTCGGCCGAGAGGGCCCGCGTGAGCATATGGACGCCGCCCTTGCTGGCGCAGTAGGGGAGCGCGTTCGGGAAGGCATGGGTACCGGCGATCGAGGAGATGAAGATGATTTTTCCGGCCTTTTTCCGCTTCATCAGGGGCACCACCGCCTGCGCGAGGAGGAAGTTGCCCTTGAGGTTGACGGCGATGGTGACGTCCCAGTCCTTCTCCGAGTACTCCTCCATCGGCTTGTTGATCATGACGCCCGCATTGCCCACCACGATGTCCACCGGGCCGAGGTCTTTGAGCACCTTCAGGACATCGTTTTTCTGGGCGTCGGACTCCTC
>JBBTDR010000167.1:0-8042 GCA_038042665.1 Nitrospinota bacterium | reverse complement strand
CCGCCGGGCGGGGGGCGCCCTCCGCCCCGGGGGCGGAGGCGAGGTCGGCGATCTCGCCCTGGAGCTGGGAGACGAGCTGCTCCGCCTTCTTCTTCCCGATCCCCGGGAGCTTCGTCAAGAGGGCCGTGTTCCCCAGGGCGATGGCCCGGGCGACCTCGCGCGGCGGCAGCCCCAGCGCCCGCACCCCGCTGCGGGGGCTGAAGCCCGGGACCTTGATGAGGCGCAGGAAGAACTCCCGCTCCTCGTGCGAGAAGAACCCCGCCAGCCGGGGGATGAGCTGGCCCGAGGCCACGTTGCCCTCGAGGTAGTGGTAGGTGTGGAGCTCGGCGGGCTCCCGGGCCGCCATGAGGGCCCGGAGCTCGGGCAGGGCGTAGCCCCCGACGAGGACCTCGTAGCAGAGGCCCGCGGAGGTGCGCAGGACGGCGCTCTCCTCCAGCACCTCGGCGATCTCCCCCGCGATGCGGCGGATCACCGGCGCGCCCTCCCCGCCGGGAGGCCGCCGCGGCGCAGGGCGCGGTCCACGTGGCAGTAGGCGGCGGCGATGGCGTCGGCCAGGTCGTCGGGCTCGGGCGGCTCGGCGAGGCCGAGGCGGCGCTGGACCATCTGCTGGATCTGGCGCTTGGTGGCCCGGCCCGCCCCCACGAGGGACTTCTTGATCTCGGTGGCGGCGTAGCTCTGGACGGGCACCTTGGCGAGGGCGGCCGCCAGGAAGATCACCCCCCGGGCGTGGCCCATGATGATGGAGGTGCGGGGGTGCTTGTAGTGGCTGTAGAGGTTCTCGACCGCCATCACGTCGGGCCGGAGGCCGCGGATGAGGCGGGTGAGGTCCTGGAAAAGCTCGCAGAGGCGCCGCTCGAAGGGGGCGCGGGCGTCGCTGCGCAGGATGCCGCCCTCGACCAGGAGGGGCTCCGGCGCGCGGGCGGGGAGGCTGAGGAGGGCGTAGCCCGTCGTCCCGAGGCCGGGGTCCACCCCCAGGATGCGGCGCGGCTTCTGGGTCAACGGGCTGGCCTCGCTCGGGCGGAGGAGGCGGACCCCCCCGGGGGGGCGGCGGGACGGCTAGGCGGACGCGCTGGCCATCTGCTCCTCGGAGATGTCGAAGTTCGCGTAGACGTTCTGGACGTCGTCGTGGTCCTCGAGGGCCTCCATGAGCCGCAGCATCTGGTCGGCCGCCTTGCCCTCGAGCTTCACCGTCGTCTTGGGGAGCATGGTGAGCTCGGCGGACTCGGCCTGGATCTTGTTCTTCGCGAGGGCCTGCTTCACGGCCTCGAAGGCGTCCGGGGTGGTGAGGACCTCGAACTGCCCGTCGGAGGGCTGCATGTCCTCCGCCCCGGCGTCGAGGACCACCGCCATGAGCTTCTCCTCGTCCGAGGGCTTCCCCGGGATGAGGAATTGCCCCTTCATCTCGAACAGCCAGGCGACCGCGTTCGGCTCGGCGAGGTTCCCCCCGTTGCGGGAGAAGAGGCGGCGGATCTCGGAGCCCGTCCGGTTGCGGTTGTCGGTGAGCACCCGGATGAGGAGGGCCACCCCGCTGGGGCCGTAGCCCTCGTAGGTGACCTCCTCGTAGGTCACGCCCTCCATGTCGCCGGTGCCCTTGGCGATGGCGCGCTTGATGTTGTCCTGGGGCATGTTGGCCGCCTTGGCGGCGTCGATGGCCGCGCGCAGGCGGGGGTTGCCGCCGGGGTCGCCACCGCCCATCTTCGCGGCGACGGTGATCTCCTTGATGACCTTGGTGAAGATTTTCCCCCGCTTGGCGTCTAGGGCGCCCTTCTTCCGCTTGATGGTGCTCCATTTCGAATGGCCAGACATGACCTTCCGACTCCCGCTGGATGGATGATGGGAACCATGCGATGACTGGTTGAAGGGCCCGCGCCCGATGGCGTAAACCCCTGATTTCTTATCACGGACGGGGCCAGGGAGTAAAGGCGGAAGGTGGCGGGGGTGGGGGGAGGCCCCCGGGAGGCCAGGAAATGCCCGCGTGGACAGGGGCCGGGGGAAATATGATACTTTCCTGGATGTTTTCGGGGGCGGGGCCCCCGGGGAGGTCCGGTTGGTCAAGCGTCCAGGGAGGGGGGTGGACCCCGTCGAGCGGGGGATCCAGGCCCTCAAGATCGAGGCCGAGGCCCTCGGGCGGCTGCCCGGGCGGCTGGGGGAGGATTTCGCCCGGGCGGTGGACTTCATTCACGGCTGCAAGGGGCGGGTCGTCGTGACCGGGATGGGCAAGAGCGGCCTCATCGGCCAGAAGATCGCGGCCACCCTTGCCAGCACCGGCTCGCCCTCGTTCTTCCTGCACGCGGCCGAGGCGGTCCACGGCGACCTGGGCATGGTGACGGACGGGGATGTCATCCTGGCCCTCTCCTACAGCGGGGAGACCGAGGAGCTCATCCGCCTCCTCCCCACCTTCGCCCGCCTTGGCACGCCCGTCATCGCCATCACGGGGGGGCGCGAGTCCACCCTCTGGCGGGAAGCCGACGCGGTGCTCGACGTCTTCGTGGAGGAGGAGGCCTGCCCCATCAGCCTCACCCCCACGGCGAGCAGCACCGCCACCCTGGCCATGGGGGACGCCCTGGCCATGGCCGTGCTCGAGGCGAGGGGGTTCCAGCCGGAGGATTTCGCCCTCGTCCATCCGGGCGGGAAGCTCGGCAAGCGCCTGCTGCGGGTGGGCCAGCTGATGGTCACGGGGGCGGACGTGCCCCGGGTGAAGGAGGCGGCCCCGGCGGATGCGGTGGTCCGCGAGATGAGCGCCAAGCGGCTGGGGATGGCCTGCGTGCTGGACGCCTCGGGCCAGCTGGCGGGCGTCGTCACCGACGGCGACCTGCGGCGCTCCCTGGAGCGAGGGGGCGGGCGGCTGCCCGCCACCGCGAAGGAGCTGATGAGCCCCTCCCCCAAGACCATCGCCCCGGACGAGCTGGCCACCGCCGCCCTGCGCCTGATGGAGGAGTCGGCCATCACCTCCTTGGTGGTGACCCAAGGTGGAGGGGAGATCGAGGGAGTCATCCACCTCCATCATCTTTTGCGGAATGGAGTGGTATGAGAATCAAAATGAGACGTTGCCCATGTCGGCCTGATTGGTTAGAGTATAGGGCCAGTCTATATTAAGGGGCGGCTATTTAGACGAGAGAACATTTTTTACCCAGTTTTCGGGACGGCGGAGGGGGGTGGGCGTTGCTTCCGGTGGGGACGGTGCTTCAGCTGGTGGACCCGGTGAACAAGGTGCGGCTCAACACGCGCCTTGTGGGCTGGGATCCGGACCACTGCCTCATCGTCGAGCAGCCCACCCGCGGGGGGCAGTCGGTCCAGCTTCCGAAGAACCTCCCGGTGGTGGGCCGGGGGATGCATGAAGGGAGGGTGTGGGGTTTCCAGTCCGCCGTCCTCTTCCAGACCCTCCAGCCCTTCCGGGTCCTCTACTTGGCCTACCCGAAGAAGATCGAGGAGGTCAGCCTCCGCAAGACCGAGCGCCTGAATACGCGGATCCGCGTCCTCATCACCCCGCGCAAGCACGATTACGCCACCCTCGCGAAGGACGAGAACGCCTCCTGGGGCGTCATCAAGAACCTCAGCGTCGGCGGCTGCAGCCTGTCGTGCCCCTTCCGCTTCGAGGTCAACATGCCCGTCTTCATGTCCTTCGAGTTGCCCGACGGGAGCGTGCCCGAGAACATCATGGGGTTCGTGCGGAACGTCACGCGGGAGCAAAGCGAGAATCTCTACGGGGTCCAGTTCGACAAGCGCGCGGGCAAGCTGGACGGCGTGAACGCCTTCGTCCATCTCGCGTCGAAGCTCATCCCGAAGTCCGGGATGCAGGTGTAGCTCCGCTTCTCCTCATTTCCATCCGGCGGGCCCCCACACGATGAGGGCCGCCGCCCCTCCCGCCATCGCCAGGAGCCCCGCCGCGTAACCCAGCTCCGGGGAGAAGCGCCCCCTCAGCATCCTGCCCAGCATGGCGCCGGCGAGCGCCGGCAGGATGGCGGCGGCCGACTGCGCGGCCGGCGCCGGCGGAAGGAGCCCCGCCCCCGAGAGGGCCGCCACCTGGGCCGCCGCGAACGCGAGGGCGCAGACGGGCAGCATGCGCGCCATCCGCCCCCGGCTGAGGCCCAGGCTGTCCAGGAAGACCACGATGAGGGGTCCCCCCGCGTTGGCCAGGCCGGCGAGGAGGCCCGCGGCGAATCCCGCGAGATAGGCGAAGAAGGTCTCGTCCCGCAGGTCGAGCTGGAGGCGCAGCCGCGAGAGGCTGTAGCCCACGCACAGCAGGACGAGCAGGCCCACCCCCCAGGTGAGGACGACGGGCGGGGTCGACGCCAGGATGAACACCCCGGCCGCGGCCCCCACGCTTCCCGCGCCGATGAAGGGCATGAGCCTCCGCAGGGGGGCGCCCGGCACCCCTCCCCCCACGGCCCGCGAGGCGTTGAGGGCGAGGAGGGGAAGGCAGAGGAGCACCACGGCGCCGCGCACGCCCAGCGCCGCGGCCAGGGCGGGGGTGGCGAGGAGGCCGAAGTCGAAGCCCACCGCGCCTTCCAGCGCCCCGGCCGCGAAGATGAGGAGGGTGTGCTCCCAGGGGGGCCACACGGCTCAGCCCCTGGCCGGCGGCGCGCCCGGGAGGGCCCGCCCCCCCTTACAGGCGGAGGAGGGCCTGGGCATTCCGGTGGGTGACCTGGGCGTACTCTTCCTGGCTGAGGCCGGCGCCCTGGAGGGTCTTCACGATGTCCTGGTCGGTCATGTCGTAGGGGAGGTCCGTCCCCAGCATGACGCGGCCGCCCCCCATGATGTCCACGAGGAAGCGGACGACGGGGGGGTGGAAGACGAGGCAGTCCAGGTGGAAGTGCGAGCGCAAGTACTCCAGGGGCGGGCGCTTGATCTTCTGGCACTCGGGCCGGACCTTCCAGGCGTGGTTGTAGCGCCCGACGAGGTAGGGCACGGTGCCCCCGCCGTGCAGGAAGATGAACTGGAGGTCCGGCAGGCGGTCGAAGATCCCCGAGAAGATGAGCCGCCCGATCGAGTTGGCGCTCTCGGCGGTGAAGCCCACGATGTTGAAGAGGTGGTAGTCCTTCATCTGGACCTTCCCCGCGGGGTTGGCCGGATGGACGATGATGGGCACCTTCATCGCCGCCGCGGCCTCGTAGATGGGGAAGAAGCCCTCGTCGTCGAGGTAGCGCCCGTTCACGTTGGTGCCCATGAAGCCGCCCTTGAGGCCCAGCTTCTTGACGGCGCGCTCCAGCTCCCGCACCGAGCGCGCGGCGTCGTGCGCGGGGATGGCCGCGAGGCCCGAGAACTTGCCGGGGTGCCGCTGGATGATCCGGGCGTAGGCGCCGTTCGCCGCCTGGCAGAGCTCCTCGGCCAGGCCTGGGTCGGCCCAGTACATGCCGGGGTTGGAGGAGAAAGAGAGCACGTTCATGTCCAGCCCCATCCGCTCCATGGTCGCCAGCCGCACGTCCACGTTCACGAAGGGCTCGAGGGGCGGGTGCGTCTCCCCCTTGATGCTGACGCGGCGGGCCCCCTTCTCGTCGGTGAAGAGGGTGACGCCGTAGCGCGGGCCTTCCTTCTCGACGATGTCGAAGTACTCCTGGGGGTAGATGTGGCAGTGGACGTCGATGTGCATGGTCCGCTCTCCGGCTGGGGGGGGACGGCGTCCGGCCTACTTAGCATCCGTCTCTCCGGGGTGTCAACGGAGCGCCGGAGGGAGGCCGGGAGCCCGCGCGGTTGAAGGCCCCCCGGCCGCGTTGTACCCTGCCGGAAAATGGCGCGGGGGCGCGGCGGATGGGGGGATCGGAGTGAGGCGGCGCGATTTGGGGCGCAAGAAGGAGCAGAGCCTGGGGGTGCGGATCCTCTACGAGGTGCTCCGCTTCGCTCTCATCGTCCTGTTCGCCTACATCGTCTACCTGGGCGTCCAGCGCCAGCTTGCCGCGCCGCCCCCCGCGCCGGAGGCGCCCAGGAAAGCCGCTCCCGCCCCCCGGCCCGCGCCGCAGGGGCCGCCCGCCGCGGCTCCCGCGCCGGCGAAGCCTTCACCGGCGGAGGCCCGCTGAAGGCCTCAGCGCGGCTTCGCCGCGCGGAGGATGGCGCTCGCGTGCCCCTGGACGATGTAGGGCTTGCTCTCCACGACGCCCGCTTCCTCGAAGCCCGCCGCGCGCAGCCCGGCGAGGTACTCCCCGGGGGAGAGGGCTCCCGCGATGCAGGCGCACCACTCCTCCATCGTGCCCTCCCCGCCCGCGCCGGTCCTCACCACGTCCGAGACCACGAAGCGCCCGCCCGGCCGCAGCACCCGGAACGACTCGCGGAAGACCGCCGCCTTGTCCGGCGAGAGGTTGATGACGCAGTTGCTGATGATGACGTCCACCGTGCCGCTCTCGAGGGGCATCGCCTCCAGCTCCCCCTTGCGGAACTCCACCTGGGCGAGGCCCAGCTTCCGGCGGTTCTCCTCCGCCTTCTGGAGCATGGCGTCCGTCATGTCGAGGCCGATGACCCGCCCGCCCGGCCCCACCTCCTGGGCGGCCAGGAAGCAGTCCAGCCCGCCCCCCGAGCCCAGGTCGAGCACGGTCTCCCCCGGCCGCGGCCGCGCGTGGGCGAGGGGGTTGCCGCAGCCCGCGTTGGACTCGAGGACGGCGGCGGGGATGGCGCCCACGCGCTCCGGGGCGTAGCCGATGTGCTCGACGCTGACCGCCCCCGTGTCCATCGGGGCGCAGGCGGGCCCGCAGCACGATGCGCCCTGGGCCACCTGGGTGTAGGTGGCGCGCACGGCGGACTTGATCTCGTCCGGGGACTTGGCCTGGGGATTCGTCATGACGGGGCTCCTCGCTTGGAAGGTCGAAGTCGCTTGGAGGGTCCAATTCCCTCCTGAAGCTTGAGAGGGAAAATATTTGACTTAATCAAATATATGGAAGCCACCCCTGCCCGTCAAGCGGAATTCGTGAAAATCAGAGGTGCGGGAGAGAGAGCGGGCCTCAACCCTTCCATTCAACGCCGAGGTTCTTGAGGAAATTCCGGATCTCCTCGTCCTTGCCCGCCTCGGCCCGGTTGGCGGCCGGGCCCGGGATCGGGGAGGAGGGCTCCTCCCCCGCGCCGGGGGCAGGTTTCTCCGTGGGCGGGCCGGGGGTGCGCCGGAGGGTGGACATGGAGAAGGCGTCCTCCTTCTGGGAGAGGATGGACTTCTGGTCCTCGGGGGCGAAATCGAAGGTGCTGAGGTCCTGAAGCTCCTCGGTCTCGTCCAGGAAGAGGCCGGTGTCTTTCGGCGGAGGGGGGACGTCCTCCAGGGTGTTCCCGCCCGGGGTGGCCCGCGGGGCGGCGGCGTCCGCGGAAGACGGAGGCGCCTCCGCCAGCCCGAGCTGGACCAGCATGACGGCGGCCCGGCTCTCCTCGCTGTTCCGCTTGCAGAAGGCCTGGTAGCCGGCCAAGTAGGCCCGGACCTCCGCGTAGGGCCCCTCCGGCAGGAAGAAGCTCTGGATGGGCTTCTGGAGGACCGCCTGGAGGCGCTCGAGGAGCGGGGCGTGCATCAGGCTGCGGGTGGACGCCTCGAACTCGAAACCCGAGGGGAGCCTCGGGCGCCCGCCCGAGAGCTGGAGCCCCCGCACCGCCCGCACCGTGATCAGGCGCTGGGTCTGGAGGGCCTCCACCAGCGCGGCCAGGAAGCGCACCTGGGGCTCGGCCTCCCGCATGAGCCCGGAGGCGGGCTCGCCGGGGCGCTCCGGCTTGAAGCGGGAGAACACCGAGCGGAAGTAGTTCGCGAACACGTCCGTGGCGAAGACGGCGGAGCCGTTCGCGCGGAAGACGAAGGCCGCGCAGGTGCGGTTCCAGGGGTCCACGCAGCGGACCGCCCCGCCCTCGCGGATGTGGTCCATCAGCTTCTGCACCGAGGGGCCGGGGGGCGCGGCGGGCCTGCCCGGCTTGGGCTCCACCCCGCGCGCGCGGGCCCCGGCGGGGGGAGCGGACGGCGCGGGGGCGGGCGGGGGCGCCTCCTCTTCCAGGTGGAAGAGGGGTCCGCCCGCCGGCGGCCCGGCCCCGGAGGGCGGCGGGGGGACGGGGGCGGCGGTGCGGCGCGAGGAGGTGACGTCGTCCAC